>JAGYOT010000592.1 GCA_018399455.1 Desulfobacterales bacterium | reverse complement strand
CTGGCCGTTTGGATCGTTGTTTTGTGATTTGACCTGGTATTTGATGGTTTCGGAGAAGCCGCTTTCATTGCCATAGGAATCAAAACTGGTTGCGGCAAAGTAATACGTTTGATTCTCCTGCAGATCTGAGATGGGGCAGCGGGTTTGATCCGCCGAGTCTATTATGATTTGTGGAACGGATTTAAATTCAGGGTCGGATGTTCCATAATAAATTTTATAGCCGGTGACCCGGCTGTCATCGGGTGCGGTCCAGACCAGGGTGACGCTTGCGGAATAGGCTGTTGATAGTAAAAAGAATGATAAAAAAAATGAATATAGAGGCAGGAAATTAAAGACTGATCTTTGAGCCTGTTTATTCATTATAGGACTCCGAGGAACTAGTTTAATCATGATACAGAAAAATTTTAACAATAATGAGGGGACGATTAAAACTTTGAGAATGGTCGCATTCTTGAATGAGATAATACCGTGAGAATGACATGATTTTTGGGTTATCCTGTAACCCGGCAGTGCTTGAAGTCCCCTGTCTGCTTAACATTAATAATATATTACTCTGATATGGATGATGCAAATGTTGATGTATAAAAAAATGTATAGCTATATACAAAAACATACGCCGAATGTGTCCCGGATAAGCACAATTGACAAAGGAAAGCGACTGGCTTATCAATAACCAAACGATAAAGGCAGGCGCGGGAAAAAGGGGCGGAGCTGCCATCCGTCCCAAATGGATATCAGGTTGAGGGCAAAAAATTTATGGCTATTGAGAAGGATCATCCTTTTTCAGACAAATCGGTGTGTCGGATTCTTGTGACCCGGGGGTTGATAAACAAGGCGCAGGCCAAGGAGGTTATTGAAAAGCGGGGGCGCATCCGGGCGAAACTGGAAAAGGCTAAGGCGGGCCAGTCCAGGGGGATAGCCGGTGTGGCAAGCATTGAGAATCCCACGACAATTGTGGATGTCACGGCTTCGCTCAAATTCAACCGGGCGGACAATCCCGCGCTGGTGCTGGATGAAGACGCGATATTTTCAGCGCTGGCAGATGCCTGGGGCTATGAGTATAAAAAAATCGATCCGGTTAAGCTGGATTTAAACCTTGTTACCACAACGATTCCCCGCAATTTTGCCATGAAGCATCTGGTGATTCCCATTGGGGTTGAATCCGGAAAACTGGTTGTGGCCACGTCAAACCCCTTTAATCCGGAGGTGATCGAGGACCTGGGGCGGGTCAGCCAGATGCCCATCGAGATTGTGGTGACCGCCAAATCCGATGTCATCCGGCTGATCAACGAGTTTTTCGGGTTCAAGCGATCGATTGCCGCGGCCGAGGTGCAGTTCGGGAGCAGTACCATTGACCTTGGCAATCTGGAGCAGTATGTGCGGCTCCAGGCAATGGAAGAGCTGCCCGCCAATGATCATCATATTGTCAATGCGGTCAACCATTTGTTCAGCTATGCGTTCGACCAGCGGGCGAGTGATATCCATATCGAGCCCAAGCGGGACACGGTATTGATCCGCATGCGGATTGACGGCGTCCTGCATACGGTATACAAGCTGCCCAAGAAGGTGCATTCGGCCATTGTCAGCCGCATCAAGAGCCTCTCCCGCCTGGATATTGCAGAGAAGCGGCGGCCCCAGGACGGCAGGATCAAAGCGGACAAGGGCAATGTTGAGGTGGAGATCCGGATTTCCA
>JAGYOT010000591.1 GCA_018399455.1 Desulfobacterales bacterium | reverse complement strand
CGCAGATATTGGACTTTTTACGATGCCATCAAATTTATATTTCCCGTAACCCGTAACAGGACGGAACCGCACGGAAATGAGGAGAGAAGAGATGACGGACCATTTTGAAGTTAAAATGAGCTCGATGAATTATGAGAAGGATCGTCCCAAGGCCGAAAATCCGGTCAAAATACAGGCCCTCACTCTGCGAGACGGGCATCAGTCGCTTTTTGCCACTCGCGGCCGCACCGAGGACATGATCCCGGTGGCGGAGATGATGGACGAGATCGGTTTCTGGGGCGTGGAAACCTGGGGCGGGGCAACCTTTGACTCCATGCACCGGTTTCTGAATGAGGACCCCTGGGAGCGCATCCGGACACTCAAACGCTATTTCAAGAAAACCCCGTTTTCCATGCTGCTTCGGGCGCAGAACCTTGTCGGCTACCGAAATTATGCGGATGACGTAGCTCGTGCTTTTGTGGAGCGCTCGGCGGAAAACGGCATCGACATTTTTCGGACATTTGATGCCTTAAACGATTTTCGAAACTTCGAAACCGTCGTGGAGGTCATCAAGAAATGCGGCAAGCATTTCCAGGGCTCTATCTGCTACTCACTGACCGAGCCCCGCATGGGCGGCGAAGTCTACAATCTGGATTACTATCTGCAGAAGGCCGCGGAACTCGAGGAAATGGGGGCGGACACGATCTGTTTAAAAGACATGGCCGGGCTAATGTCCCCGTATGATGCCTTTGAGCTGATCAGTGCCCTGAAGCAGAAAACCAAAATTCCAATCCACCTGCATAGCCATTTCACCTCCGGAATGGCCTCCATGACACATTTGAAGGCGGTCGAGGCAGGCGTTGACATTATTGATACCTGCATGTCCAGCTATGCGTACCGTACATCGCACCCGGCGATTGAGCCTTTGGTCATGGCGCTTCTGGGTACCAACCGGGATACCGGCTTTGCCATTAAGGATCTGGCCGACATCAATGATATCCTGGAGAAGCAGATTCTGCCCAAGTACAAGCACCTCCTGGATGACTCCAAGGTTTCCATCATCGATATTAATGTCCTTCTTCATCAGACACCGGGCGGCATGCTGTCCAACCTGGTCAATCAGCTCAAGCAGATGGATGCTCTGGACCGCATCTATGATGTCTACAAGGAGCTGCCCCGGGTCAGAAAAGAATTGGGTCAGGTGCCCCTGGTCACCCCGACCAGCCAGATTGTCGGGACGCAAACGGTAAATAACGTGCTCTTTGACGAAGAAGGCGAGCGCTATAAAATGATCACCGGGCAGGTAAAGGATTTATGTTACGGTCTTTACGGGAAAACACCGGCACCTATTGATCCGGAAGTCCAGAAAAAGGCCCTCAAAGGGTATGAACGGGGGCAGACGCCGATTAGCTGCAGACCGGCTGAGGTCCTGGAGCCGGAGCTGGATAAGGCCAGGGAAGATGTCAAGGATATCTCCACGAATATCGATGATGTTTTGATATACGCGCTTTACCCGATTACGGGGAAAAAGTTTTTGAAATACAAATACGGGCTGGAGTCGCCTCCGGAGGAGGTCAAAGCCAAGAGCCTGGAAGATGCGAAAAAAGAAGAGGAACTGGTGGCCAAGGCCAGGAAAGGCGAGCTGGTGGAGAAGACAACCCCCGAAACCAGCGAGTACTCCCGCAAATTTAACGTATTTGTTGATGATCAGTATTA
>JAGYOT010000590.1 GCA_018399455.1 Desulfobacterales bacterium | reverse complement strand
CATGTTACGACAAAAAATGCTCATTCAAAAGCATTCATGCTTGACTTGGTATAATAGTACTGGTATAACAACAACAATTTTTGCTTCAAATGTTCCTGGAAAGATCGCCGGACCTTTTTTATTAGGTTATACTTTTAAATCGCTATACGAAAATGTGCTGAAAGCCGGTTCAACAAAAAAGAGAGCATAAAAATGAGCCCAGATGAAAAGACGCTGAAAAGGAAGCTGGCCAAAATAGTCGGACAGGAATACGTGTTCACGGATAAATCCACTGCCCTTGTATATGCCAAGGACACCATGCCATGGGATGTGGAGGCACACAATATACCCTATTCCGTTGTACGGCCGGGCTCCAGCGAAGAAATTTCAGGGGTCTTGAAACTCGCTTCAAAAATGGGGGTCCCTGTGCATACCCATGGCTCCGGGACGTCCCTGGTCGGTCTCGGCAGGCCGAAGGCCAGGGGGGTTGTGCTGGACATGGGCAGATTTCAGGAATTTAAGGCTTATCCGGAAAGGGGATATTTTGAGGTGGGCGCGGGCATGCATATCGGCAACGTGCGCAAGAAACTCAATCTTTACAACTCCATGCTCCCTGTTTTCCCCGGCAGTGAGCTGATCGCCACCATTGGGGGCGCTGTCTCGGTAAATACCAGCGCCCATGCGGTTGACGCAACCCTTTGCAAGCCCGGTGATTATGTTTTAGGCCTTGAGGTGGTCATGCCGGATGGGACTGTTCTGAAAACAGGCACAGAGTCCGCACGTAAACCCGCCGGAATCGAAATGACCAAATTCCTGGTAGGCTCTGAAGGGCTTTTATGTGTCATCACGAAAATCAGGATGCGCCTGATTCCGGACCCCTGGTTGACCAATATTGTGGCCTATTATCCCAGCACAGAGGATATTCTCGACACCGTCATGGCCATGTATAAAAAGGCTGTACACACCCCTCTGTTCTTTGAATACCTTGACGAAAAATCCTCCAGGGTCGGCTATGAGGCGGTTGGGCTTGAGGCCCCCAAAGGCGCCGTGGCCATGATGTCCATCCATGACAGCACACAAAAGGGCTGCAGGGAAAAGGCAAATGAATTTTTGGACTTTCTGAAGGAAACCGCGGCAGAGGATCTCGCGATCATAGAGGATGAACAGAAATGGAAAAAAATCTGGGGCAGCAGAAGCGAGGCGGGAAACTATGTATATCGCCTGGGTTCAACCTTTGGCAGTGAAATAACCCCGAAAGTGAATAAATTAAAACTGGCCTTTCAGGAGATGAAGGGCCATATCCTGAATCTGCAAAGCTACAAGAACCCTGAGTTTTATTCGTTCGGGCATATCGGCGCCCCCACCATCCACGCCTATGCCTTTATTCCAAGCAAGACGATTCCCAATGATATAAAGCGCAATGTTGCCCTGGAGGTCAGAACCAAGAGTGAAGATTTAAATGTGAAATACGGTGGATGCGGAGGGGAATGGGGACTGACCGCCCAGAGGGTGAACTTCCTGAAAAAAAAATACGGTCAGGAATACTATGACATCCTTGTTGCGCTCAAAAAGAGCCTTGACCCTAAAAACATACTGAATCGGGGCAATCTGGAGGGATGGTTTTGAAAACCAGTGCTGAGCTTCGGGCGACGTTGTTAAAGGAGATTGCCAGGTGCAGATCCTGCCGGTTCTGCGTTGACGTATGTCCGACATATCAAACTT
>JAGYOT010000059.1 GCA_018399455.1 Desulfobacterales bacterium | reverse complement strand
GGACCCGGTTTTTATCAAAGCCATGCAGATTGCCGTGGGCCCGTCTGAAGGCTACATGAATCCCCGGCACGACTGGACGATGGTTAAAGAAACCTACCGGGCCGGCCAGGCCGCCTATGCCGAAGCCGGAATTAAAAATCCCCGCAATGAAATCAGCATGGCTGAAGTCCATGACTGCTTCTCCATTACCGAGGCCGTCATCTATGAGGATTTACAGTTCTCCCCCAGGGGCGGGGCAAAAGCAGATATCGAAAACGGAACCTTTGAAATCGATGGAGAACTCCCGGTGAATATGGACGGCGGGCTCAAATGCTTCGGCCATCCCATTGGCGCCTCGGGCCTGAGAATGATGTATGAAATCTATAAGCAGCTTCAGGGAAAAGCCGGGGACAGGCAGATAGAGGCGCCCAGGACGGGCCTGACCCACAACCTCGGCGGCACGCCCGGTGGGTGTACCATCAGTGTCAATATCGCCGGAGTCTGAATCATATAACCATGTCAGGACTTAAACAAGGATATATAGACAAATGATGCCAGTAAGCCAAAGCCAGATAGAGGAATATACGAGCCACGGGTGGTGGGGGGAGGAAACCGTTTTGGATCTGCTGACGCGGAATGCGCAAGAAGCGCCGGATGGCATCGCATTGGTGGACCCGTACAACAAAGAGCAGATCATCGGACTAGGAGCCCAATCCCGGCAATTAACCTATAAGGATCTTCTTGATAATGTTGACGCCCTTGCCCTGAATTTCCTGGAACTGGGCATAGGCCGCGATGATGTCGTCCTGATCCAGCTGCCGAATATTGTGGAATCGATTTTAACCGTATTTGCCGCCGCGCGCATTGGCGCCATCCCAAGCCCGCTGCCCATGCAGGTGAGATCCCACGAGCTGGATCATGCGTCGGAGCTTACCCAGGCAAAAGCCGTTGTCACGGTTTGCTCCTTTCATGAGCATGACCACATGGCAATGATGCGGGAGATTCGAAAATCCCATCCCTGCCTGAAGCATATCATTATTGTGGGCCCGGAGGTGCCGGAAGATGCCCTGAGCTTTGAGGCCCTGAGCCTCGGGACCCAAGGCGGCGGCTATCGTCCGGAAGACCTTAAAAACAGACAAAGCGGTCCTAACGAAGTCTTCACCCTTTGCTGGACATCGGGAACTGAAGCCGAGCCCAAGGGTGTGCCCCGCACGCATAATCAATGGATCGCAATTGCCAGGACCGTCGTGGAAGGAACCGGGCTCTTCCATGGAGCGGCTATTCATGGAACCTTTCCGATTATCAACATGGCGGGAATCGGAGGCCTTCTGGTTCCATGGATCCTTACCGGCGGAAAATTCGTTCTTCACCATCCATTTGATTTGGAAAGCTTTTTCCCGCAGCTCATCAAAGAAGGTATCTATTACACCCTCATGCCGCCGGCCCTGCTCGATACCCTGGCCAAATCCCAGCGGGTCAATGCCCTGAAAAAATCACGCGTAAAAGTGGTGGCCTCCGGATCAACGCCGCTGGCGCCATGGATGGTCAAATTCTTCCAGGATGAATGCAACATAGGTATCGTCAACTTTTTCGCATCCAATGAAGGCATTGCCCTTTTCAGCATCCCCAGGCTCTTTCCGAAACCCGAGGACAGAGCGACCTACTTCCCGCGGTTCGGAGGAGAAAACGTGAAGTTCGACCTTCCGGACCAGGTAATCGGGGGGATGCGAAGCCGGCTGACAGACCCGGACACGGGGGTGGTGATAACTGAAAACGGTCGGATCGGGGAACTGGGTTTTGCCGGGCCGACAGTCTTTTCAGGCTACTGGAAACGCCCGGAACTGACTGAAAAGGCTTTCGATCAAGATGGGTTTTACCGATCCAGCGATTTGTTTTCAATTGAAGGCGATCACCAGGAAAAACTCTTATTCCATGGAAGGCTGAAAGATCTCATCATTCGCGGCGGTTTCAACATAAGTCCTGAAGAGGTGGAAAAAATTGTTGCCGCCCACCCGGCAATTAAAGAAGCTGCAGTCGTGGGATACCCGGATGAACGTCTGGGCCAGCGGGTGGGGGTGGTTGTCGTGCCCTTTCAGGGAGAAACCATCAGCCTGGAACAATTGACGCAATTTTTGGAGGAACAGGGTTTGGCTAAATATAAGTGGCCGGAAAAAATAAAAATCCTTGAATCCCTGCCCCGCAGCCCACTCCAGAAAGTCCTGAAACGGGAAATTAAGGAACTACTCAAAGACTAAGGGAGATGTTGCTATGGATTTCGGCCTTTCATCCGAAGACGCCATGATCGGAAAAGCGATTCGTGAGTGGGTGAACAAGGAATGTCCGAAGGATATCGTTCGCGATATGGACGACAATTCACAATATCCGGAAAAGCTCATATCCAGGCTGAGCCGGCTGGGTTTTAACGGTCTGGCAGCAGAGGAAGCTTACGGCGGAGAAGGAATCAATGTATTGGGCGCCTGCTTGATAACCATGGAGATTGCGTCCAGGTATCCGGTCCTGGCCAGATGTTATGCAATGAATACGATTTTAGGCGGCCTGCTTCTTTCAGACCTGGGGGATGAAGCGCAGAAAAGGGCATTTCTGCCGGGACTCTCCGGCGGAGAACTAAATGCCTGTGCCGCCCCTGGCACGCATCGGGGAAACGGCGAGGGCCTTCCGGTGACGGCAAAGTGGGATGCACAAGCGGCATGCTACTGTTTAAACGGCACTATAACCTATATGGAAAACGCCGACCATGCCGACATCCTTATTCTGCCCGTGGAGATTAAAGAGGAGGGCCATCAGCCGCCGGCATCGGTATGCTATATGATTTTGGATGCAAAAGCCGATAAGATCCGGTGTTCCCCCATGAAGATGCGCATGGGCTACAAAGGGCTTAATTGCTGTACACTCGAGTGCCTTGGCTTGAAAGTTTCTGCAGACAGGATACTGGGCGGTCCTGCAACGGATCAAACCGGTCATCAGGAAGAGGCCGTACAGAACCTGTTTTTGCTTTCAACGGCGTTTGAAGCCCTGGGGATAGCCAAAGGCGCTTATGCCTCCGCCCTGGATCATGCCAGACAGCGTGTCCAGTTTAACCGGCCAATCGGCAAATTTCCGGCCATATGCCGGATGATAAGCGAAATCACCAGAGATCTGCAAGCCGCTGAACTGCTTTCGTTTAAAACTGCCTGGAAAGCCGGCCAGGGCCAAAACATCAGCCAGGACAGCGCCGTTGCCGCATGGACATCGCTTTTAACGGCCCAGCGGGCGGCTCAGGAAGGCCTCCAGATCTTTGGGGGATACGGCTATACCATGGAGTATGATGTTCAACGCTTTTTCAGGGATGTCACGGTATTGATGAATTCGGAAACTGCCTTTGAGCACCTCAGTCAGCGGATCGGACTAAGCACCGGCCTGTCCGCCGCCTGATAGCAGCACACGGCGTAATGACATACCGTCCCGGCCGGCAGCAATCAAAAAAAGCAGAGAATTCGGAAGCTTTTAAAAAAACGAGCGATATCAAAGTAATCAAGGAGAACAGGATGAGTGCTTCGAAAAAACCATTGCCCGTGGTCAACCCCTGGGCCCTGCCCTTCTGGGAAGGGGCCCGGGATGAGAAACTCGTGATCCAGAAATGTCGGGATTGCGGCAAATTTGTCTTTTACCCCCGCATCGTGTGTCCCCATTGCTTCAGCCAGGCACTGGAGTGGGAGCAGGTCAGCGGCAGGGGCACAGTTTATTCGTATACAGTGGTGGAAAACAATGCGCCCTCTTATTTCCAGGATGAGATGCCCTATGTGGTCGCCCTTGTTCGCCTGGCCGAAGGGGTCCAGATGATGAGCAACATCGTGGGGTGTGATCCGTATAGCGTCCGCTGTGACATGCCGGTAGAGGTGGTATTTGAGAAGGTGAACGAAGAGTTCACCCTTCCCAAATTCCGGCCGGCGGAAGAGGGCTGATATCCATCGCAGATCCCTGACAACCGCAACTCGAGAAATGGCGGGCAGCAAATGCCGGCCAGGGAGGTGATAATGCAACCCACCAAATACGGTGACGACTTTAAAATCGGTGATATTTATACCACGGCAGCGATTACGCTGACAGAGACCCATGTTGTCAATTGGGCCGGCCTGACCATGGATTTTTACCCGCTTCACATGGATATGGAGTATGCGGCAAAAACCTCGTTCGGGGAAAGGCTGGTCCATGGCCCGCTTATCTTTGCCCTGGCGGTGGGATTAGTGGGTTCCGCAAATTTTGCCGGAGACGCGGCGATTGCCTGGCTCGGCGCCAACAACATGAAAATGCAGACCCCGGTAAAAATTCATGACACCATTTGGGTGGAGGTGGAGGTTGTGGATCAGAAGCCAACCAAAAATCCGGCGCGGGGCGTCCAGACCTGGCGATATACTGTAAAAAACCAGAGAGATGAGACAGTCATGGTCTTTGACTATTCGATGATGTTTCATATGCGCACCTGAAGCACTGTCGAAGATCAACAACCTGAACCGAGCGTTAACAAAAGCCCATGGCATAGATGAAGGAGCGATTATGATTTCTCAAACCATAGCTGATCTCTATGATCGATGTATTCAATATTACGGCCCCCATGAAGCGCTGACTTATCACGACAGGACATATACCTATGCAGAGATCGGCTCCAATGCCCTGTCCCTGGCCTGTGGGCTGCAAGCGGCTTTGGGGATCCGAAAAGGCACAAAAGTCGCCTTTCTTATGCCAAACTGCCCGGAGTATGTCTTCTGCGAATACGCCATTGCCAAAACAGGCGCCATTCGGGTCCCGCTGGCGGTGCTTCTCGGAAACTCAGACCACATCTACATGATGAATCATGCCGAGTGCACGGCGCTGATCTATCATCAAAAAATGGCAGAACGGGTCGAAACGATGCTGCCGGAGCTGGAAACCGTCACCCAGTTTATCTGCGTCAGTGATGACAGCCGATTGGTTCCCGAGGGCCACCATCATCTTCAAACCCTTATCGCAAAGCACGATTCAGATCCTGAAGCGGTGGATATAGATCCGGAGGATCTCGTGGGCATCTACTTTACCGGCGGTACAACAGGCAGGCCCAAAGGCGTCATGCTATCGCACCGCGCCTGGGTATACACGGTGCTCATTGAGATGCTTGAATTCGGTTTTGGCTGGGAAGAGGTGTTCGCTTATCTCACGCCACTAACTCACGCTGGGGGCTGCCTGCTTCTGCCCGTGCTTCTAAGAAAGGGACGGGCCGTCATATTTGACCACTTCGATCCCTCTCTGTTTCTCCAAACCGTTGAGGCGGAAGGCATTACCTCGACCTTTATGGTACCGACCATGCTCTACGGCCTTCTGGATTCCCCGGATTTGAACAAATACAGCCTCAGAAGCCTTCGAAACATTATCTACGGGGCAGCCCCCATTGCACCGGAGCGCCTCAAACAGGCGATAAACCATTTCGGCCCGATCCTCACGCAGCTGTTTGGACAGACCGAAGCGCCGATGTGCTTCAGCGCCATGTCTCACAGCGATCATATCGTCGATGATCCTGAGCGCGAACGGGAGATTTTCAGTTCGGCCGGCAGGCCTACCTTCCACGCGCGAATCCGAATTCTGGACGATCAGGGCAGCCCGGTCAAACCAGGCGAGCCGGGGGAAATTGTGGTCAAATGCGCCAATGTGATGCAGGGCTACCTTAAAAATCCGGAAGCAACCGCCGAGACGCTTCAGGACGGCTGGCTCTACACCGGCGATATTGCCAGGCAGGATGAGGAAGGATTTTTGTATATTGTTGACAGAAAAAAGGATATGGTGGTTAGTGGTGGATTCAATATTTTTCCCCGGGAGATAGAAGACGTCTTGTTTGACCATCCGGCAGTCAGGCATGCGGCCGTCATCGGCGTCCCGGATGAAAAATGGGGCGAGGCGGTCAAGGCCATCGTGGTCCTGTACGAAGGAAAATCCGCTACTGAAAAAGAGCTTATTGATTTTGTCAAGCAGCGAAAAGGCAGCAGCCTGGTCGCACCAAAATCCGTTGAATTCTGGGACGAGATTCCGCTTACCAATCTGGGCAAACTGGACAAAAAGGCCATGCGGGAAAAATTCTGGGCGGGTAAAGGAAGGAGGGTGTGAGGCGACTGCCAACGAAGCGCAAATACAAATGAAAGTGAGACGTTAGCAATTATGGCGACCCTTCCACCGATTAAAACGGCTTTCACGGAAATGCTTGAAGTCGATTATCCCATTATCGGAGCGCCCATGTTTCTGGTGACCTATGAAGAGCTGGCTTCGGCGGTTTCCGAAGCAGGCGGCCTTGGCGCAATCCCCCTACCCAACTTCCGCATTCCTGAGGATCTTCGGGACGCCCTGAAACGAATACGGCAGGCCACCCAAAAGCCAATCGGCGTCAACATTCACCTTTCCGGAAAATTTGAATGGAAAAAGCAGCTCAGCATCTGCCTGGAAGCGGGGGTTAAGTTTTTCATTACTTCTCTGGGAGATCCACGCCTGATAATCGATGACGTTCATGCCAACGGCGGCAAGGTTTTTGCGGATGTAGTGTCCCTGGAGCAGGGGCTGAAAGCAAGAGACAGAGGACTGGACGGCCTGATCGCTGTTGGCTCCGGAGCCGGCGGCCACGGCGGGCGTACTTCAACGCTCGTTTTAGTCCCCTACCTGCGGCGGGAAACTGAACTGCCGGTTATCGCCGCCGGAGGCATCAGTACGGGCGCGCAGATGGCGGCTGCTTTCTGCGTCGGCGCATGCGCCGTGGTTACGGGAACCCGTCTTATTGCTGCTGATGAGTCCAGGGCTCAAAAAGCTTATAAACAGGCTGTCATTGAAGCCGGACCGGAAGAAATCGTTTGCACAGACAAAATTACGGGCAACCCGGCCAACTGGCTTGCCCGAAGCATTGCCTCATTTGAGAAACGACCGGAGCTCGGCTCCAAAAAATGGCTGGACCTTTGGAGCGCCGGTCAAAGTGTGGCCCAGACAGAGTCAGTCAAACCGGCGGGCCAGATCATTATGGAGATGGTCCAGGATTTCTATAATACCTGCCGGAGACTTTCGCTGTATGGAAACGACGCCCCGGAGCTTCTCCGAATGCCGGATGACCGCGGTTGACCCGGGCAAACCGAATGTATGGAACGATCTTAAATAAATTCTAAAAGGAGGCGACGAATCTTTAAAATACTTGACATAATCTGAATTTTTGGTAACTTATAATTGTGCTATCATAATTTATAAGTTCATTAAAAATTTATAAATCCCCCTGCCCAACCAGACTAATCGAATAAAAATGCCAAATCTAAAAGCCCAAAACGTTGCATATGATTTTTCCGAAAGAGAAGAAGAAAGATCCATACTGACGGTGGCTTCTCTTTTTGAAGGTCCGTTTTCAATCGACTGGTTAGCCGAACTCACGTGCAAAAGAATCACCTTTCTTATTGCCGAATTGGAGAAGGCAAAAGAAGAAGGCATTCTTTCATCAGATGGTCCAGGCGAATACGGCTTCAGGCAGACATCCTTTCAACAGAAACTCCAAGCCGGTTTTGCCTCCCGGGAGAGAGAGCACCTGTTGAAACAGATTTCCAAAATGCTGCTTCAGCATTTTAGTAAAGACATCGAAAACAATAAGGAACCTATCGCCAAACAACTTCTGGAAATCACAAACAGCCCGGAGAGCTGCCGCTATCTGATGCACGCCGGGGATAGCTATCTGAACCACTACAATCAGGAAATGGCATTCAAGTGCTATTCCAAGGTGCTCAATGACATCACGGATCAATACGGAGAAGCCGTTGATGACTTGTATATCAATACAGCCATCAAATTCTCCAAAATATCTACGGCCAAACAGGACACCGACAAAATACTGGACATTCTGGCAACGGCGCTCAGCAGGGCAAAAAGCAAGGAAGATAAGCAATGCCTTTCCCTGATTGAAATGCACATCGCCAAAAATGAATGGCTTAAAACAAAATACAAGGAGGCGATGCTCCATTTTGAAAAAGGGTGGGCGTTGGCTAAAGAACTCGATGACGCGAAACTAAAGCGGGCGGCCAGCACATTCAGTACCTTTTTTCTGTTTTGGCAGGGCCGGTTTAAAGAAGCAATTGAAAACTACGAAAAATCCGTCCCTGATATCGAAAGGTACCCCCACGGTGAATTTCCGCTATTGGCGGCGCTGACCGTAGGCTACTGTTATGCCCAGATCGGTCAGGTGACACAGGGCCTCGGCATGTTATACTCTATTCGGGACTATTGTATTGAAAAGGGGGACATGTACCTTGCCGCTTATGCCTCCGGCAATATCGGAGAGATCCTGCTCAGCATCGGGCGCATCGACGAGGCCATTTATTATCTTACGCTCTCGGATAAAGAGGCCCAAAAAACCAACAATAATTGGGTCTTGCTCACCGTTCAGCTCTTTCTGGCCTACAGTTATTACCGGAAAAACAAGAAGCAGCTTTGCCTGAAACATCTGAAAAACTATATCCAGAAAAGTAAAGCGGTTAAAATAACCGTTAATCCTTATCCTTATCTCGTGCATCTAACCATGGCCATGCGAATGGGGGAAATCGCAGCTCATGAAGAGCTTTCATTAGAGCGCATGGTTCGAAAATATACCAAAGGCCGGAATATTTACATGAAAGGGATTGGTTTCCGGTATCAGGCTTTCATGCAGATGGCTGAAAATAAAGAATCCCGTGAAATCGCTGAATCCCTTGAGCAGTCCATTCAATGGCTGGAAGAGGCCGGTCAAAGTATCGAACTGGCC
>JAGYOT010000589.1 GCA_018399455.1 Desulfobacterales bacterium | reverse complement strand
GGCTGCCATTAACCTCCCGGATCAGATCAAGACAGTTGAACTGGGCGGATCGACCCGGTGCGGCCTGACTGCCTTAATTGCCGCCCTTAACGACGAAGACGAGGGGCTGAAACTGGTCTGCGCCGCCGATTCCAGACTGGGCAAGCCGGGGGGAGCTAACGAAATTCTTTTCGGCGATGGGGCGGCGGCCTTCTGCATAGGCCAGGACAGAGTCATCGCCTCCTATAAAGGCTCGTATTCGCTATCCTGTGATTTTGCCGATTACCGCCGGGCAGAGGGCGACAAATGTGTCAAAACCTGGGAAGAGCGATGGATACGGGATCAGGGCTACATGCGCTTCATTTCCCAAGCCATTGAGGGTCTGCTCAAAAAAATGGGCATGAAAGCCGACGAGGTGGACAAATACATATTTCCTCCGTTATCCGAAAGAGATCACGCAAGCCTGGCAAAGGCCATGAAACTGAAGCCCGGTCAGGTCCAGGCGCATTTCATGGAGCGCATTGGCAACACCGGAACCGCCCATGCCCTCATTATGTTAATCGCCGCACTGGAGGCGGCAGAACCGGGCGATCAGCTTCTGCTCTGCGGGTATGGCGGAGGCTGTGAAACCGCTTTATTCCAGGTGACAGAGGCTATCAATGACGTAAAAGACAGGAACCTTTTTCAAGCCAATCTGGACTATAGCCATGAAATGAATTCTTACAACAAGTTTCTCTCCTTTAAAAAAATACTGGACAAAGAAAAGGGGATCAGAGGAGAAGAAGTCGCCCCGACAAGCCTTTCGCTGACCTGGCGCGAGCAGGACACCGTTATCCGGCTTATCGGGGGCCGGTGCCTTTCCTGCGGCACTCCACAGTTTCCGAGGGATAGGATCTGTATCAATCCGGACTGTCATGCAGTTGATCAAATGGAGCCGTATCCCTTTTCCGGCCGGACCGGTCATCTGTTCACCTATACGGCTGATCATCTGACTTATTCCGAAGATCCGCCGGCCCTTTACGGCATTGTCGATTTTGAAGGCGGCGGCAGATACTGGTTTGATTTAACCGACTGCACGCTTGACTCCCTCAGCGTTGGGCAACCGGTTAAGATGAGTTTCAGAAGAAAATATGTAGACGAAGCGCGAAGCCTTTCCGGGTATTTCTGGAAAGCTGTTCCTTTTAAAGGATGATCCGTCTTAAAGGAGACCGTTTATGAGCGAAGGTATCAAAAACAAAGTAGCCATTATTGGCATGGGGTGTACCCGCTTCGGTGAACATTTCGACAGAAGTGCGGAATCCTTGATGGTTGATGCGTTTAATGAAGCTGTTGAAGACGCCGGCATCGAAAGCAAAGATATAGACGCAGCCTGGTTTTCCAGCTGCTTCGATGAGGTAAACGTGGGCAAATCCTCTATTCCCCTGGCCGCCGCCTTGAAACTGCCCTACCTGCCCGTGACCCGGGTTGAAAATTTTTGTGCCAGCGGGACAGAGGCGATCCGTGCGGCAAGCTATGCCGTAGCCTCGGGATCCTGCGACATGGCCCTGGCGTTAGGGGCGGAAAAGCTAAAGGACATCGGATACGGGGGCCTCCCTGATTTCAGCCAGTTAAGAGGCGTCTCCAATAGACAGATTTTCCCCAATATGACGGCACCGGGGATGTTTGCCATGATGGCCACCAGTTATTTCGAACGGTATGGACTTGACCCCGAGGAAGGCAAACGAGTCC
>JAGYOT010000588.1 GCA_018399455.1 Desulfobacterales bacterium | reverse complement strand
AGACCTACATCGACGAGACGACCCGTTCCCCACCTGGATGCTCAGCACCGGCGTCGGATTCGGCGGAAAAACTGAAGGCGAGGGGGTCGACTGGGATGTTGTCGGCAGGCTGAATCCAAGCGGCCGGGTGGGAAGTATGGAGGACATTGTCGGTTTGTCGATTTTCCTTAGTTCCAGGGCCGGTGAATATGTTGTCGGCCAGACCATCGCTTGTGACGGAGGGGCGGTGGCCTCGGCCGGTATCCCGAATCTTAAGGAATGATACCATGCGCGCCATTGGGGTAAGCGATTTGATAAGCCTGACGGATGCCGGGAAGCGGGGATGGCGATGAGTTCAACACAGCAGCTTCGAATGACGGTCTATGCCGCGCTTTTCGCCGCCCTTATCGCTGCCGGAGCTTATGTGGCCATTCCCATCGGACCGGTGCCTGTTGTGCTGCAGAATTTTTTTGTCATGCTGGCAGGTCTTCTGCTGGGATGGCGCTGGGCAATGGGCTGTGTTGGGATTTATCTCCTGGCCGGAGCTATCGGACTCCCGGTGTTTGCCGGTGGAGCGGCTGGCATTGGCCGCATTGCCGGTCCCACAGGGGGCTATCTCCTGAGTTATTTGCCGGCGGCGGGGCTGATCGGCTGGGTCAGCAAAAAGGGAAGGGGGCGTTTGCCGGTTGATGTTCTCGCCATGGCTGGCGGTGCGGTCATGGTATATATCGGCGGTGTGGTCTGGCTGAAAGTGATCACCGGAATAGACTGGTCAAAGGCGGTGAGTGTGGGTATGCTGCCGTTTCTGCCGGGCGATGCTGTCAAAATCGCCGCCGCCGCTCCGATTGCCAGAACGCTTCGGCCTTTGATTTCGGGTGTGTTTGCGGCTCCGGGGGAAGCTGATGCCGATTATTGAAGTGGAGAATTTGTCTCACCGTTTTGCCGACGGGACACAGGCTCTCGACAATGTTTGCCTAAGGATCGAAAAGGGGGAGTTCATTGTTGTCGCCGGGGCCAACGGCTCCGGTAAAACGACGCTCCTGCGCCATCTGAACGGTCTGATACGCCCCCAGAAGGGAAGCGTCCATGTGGATGGCCTCTCTGTTGCCCGAAAACCCGCAAAGGCCACGCAAAAGGTCGGCATGGTGTTCCAGGAGGCGGATAGCCAGCTGGTGGGGGAGACGGTTTTTGATGATGTTGCGTTCGGGCCTGAGAATCTCTGTCTGCCGCGGCCCGAAATCAACATGCGGGTCTCTGAGGCCCTTGACAGGGTTCACATGACTGCTTTTGCCGACCACCGGCCGCATCAGCTCTCCGGTGGTGAAAAGCGCCGGGTTGCCATTGCCGGGATCCTTGCCATGCACTCGGGAATCCTCGCCCTGGATGAACCGTTTTCTAATCTGGATTACCCCGGCGTCCGGCAGGTGCTTCGACAGATTGTATCGCTTCATCAATCCGGTCACACCATTGTACTGGCCACCCATGATCTCTCCAAGGTGCTGGCGCATGGCGACCGGCTTATCGTTATGGCGGCCGGGCGCATTGTAAGAGACGGGCGGCCTGAGGTGGTGGTCAAGGGTATTGATCAATACGGCGTCCGGGAGCCTTTCGCCTCCCGGCAGGGAATGGCGATTGCCTCATGGCTGAGTTGACGGTCTTTAGTTTCAGGCCGGGCAAAAGCCTTATTCATCAGCTGGATGTCCGGTTTAAGCTGCTTTTTTTAATTCTGATC
>JAGYOT010000587.1 GCA_018399455.1 Desulfobacterales bacterium | reverse complement strand
TCACTACGGCCTGGAAAAGGCCAAAAAACGCATTCTCGAATACCTCGCGGTAAGAAAACTGAATCCGGATATCAAGGGCCCGATCCTTTGTTTTGTGGGTCCGCCGGGCACCGGCAAAACCTCCCTGGGCCATTCCATTGCCCGGGCCCTGGGGCGAAAGTTTATCCGCATCTCTCTTGGCGGCGTCCGCGACGAAGCGGAAATCCGGGGTCACCGCAGAACTTATGTGGGGGCCATGCCGGGGCGGATCATCCAGGGGCTTCGCCGGGCGGGATCCAGCAACCCGGTTTTCATGCTGGATGAAATCGACAAGGTAGGCAGCGATTTCCGGGGCGATCCGTCCTCGGCACTGTTGGAGGTTCTGGATCCGGAACAAAACTTCTCGTTTGAAGACCATTACCTGGATGTGCCCTATGACCTCTCTTCGGTCATGTTCATTACCACAGCCAATCTACTGGACACGATTCCGCCGGCACTTCGCGACCGCATGGAGGTGCTTCGGCTGTCCGGCTATCCGGTGGAGGATAAGGTCAAAATCGCCTCCCGTTATCTGATTCCCCGCCAGCGGGAGGCCAATGGACTGAAAGGTGATCAGATCAGTATCACCAAAGGAGCTATCAAGCAGATCATCAGCGGCTACACTCATGAAGCGGGCTTAAGAAACCTGGAACGCGAAATCGCCGCTGTCTGCAGGGGAGTAGCCAGCCAGGTCGCATCCGAAGAGGTTGAATCCGTCAAAATCAACGCCAAAAACATCCCGGATTATCTGGGCCCGATCCGTTTTACCAACGAGGAAATGAAAAAGCGCGTGGCCACGCCCGGGGTCGTCATGGGGCTTGCCTGGACCGAGGCCGGCGGGGATATTCTGTTTATCGAAGCCACGGCAATGAAAGGCAGCGGCAAGCTCACCCTGACCGGCCAGTTGGGAGATGTCATGAAGGAATCCGCTCAGGCGGCGTTGAGTTACCTGCGGAGTCATGCAAAAACCCTTGGCATTGATGAAACCTATTTTCAGGAATATGACCTCCATATCCACATTCCGGCAGGCGCCATCCCCAAAGACGGTCCCTCCGCCGGCGTGACCATGCTGACCGCCCTGGCCTCGATTCTGACCAACACGACCACATACAAAGATCTGGCCATGACCGGTGAAATCACCTTAAGGGGCCAGGTTATGCCGGTCGGCGGAATCAAGGAAAAGGTCCTCGCCGCTCACCGGGCGGGCATTAAATCCATTATTATGCCCAAATGGAATGAAAAGGATTTGGAGGATGTGCCCGACAACGTCAAAAGTGCCATCGAATTTCACTTTGTGGAAAAAATGCGCAACGTCTTAAAGATTGCATTAAACAAATAGAATGGCAACGCTCAGCGGCCGGATCGACCAGATTACCTATCATAATGAAACCAACCGCTTTACGGTGGCCCGGTTGGTCCTCCCGGACACCCGGGCCACCGTCACCGTGGTTGGCAGCATCCCGACCCCGGTGGCCGGGGAAACCGTCAGACTGACCGGCCGCTGGACATCGCATCCCCGATACGGACAGCAGTTCCGCATTGAAACCCTGGACATGCGATTGCCCACAACAGCCGAGGGCATACGATCCTATCTGAAATCCGGCGGCATCAAGGGCATCGGAGCCGCTACGGCCGATCGGATCGTCCGCAGATTCGGCCATTTTTGGCGAGACAGAAAAATGATCTAAAGTAAA
>JAGYOT010000586.1 GCA_018399455.1 Desulfobacterales bacterium | reverse complement strand
CGCGGCGGAATAAATCGCTTTTTACGAAGCCATCAATATCTGAAGGTCAAATTCAAGGTGCCGTATGTATGAGGATCATCCTGCGAATCAAAAGCTTTTGTCTGGTAAACATAGGCGAGAACCGCCTTAAAGCGGTTGTTGTTTAAGCCCAGGCCCCCCAGGAAGGTCCCGACAAAAGGCTTTTTGTCCACACTGTGGCTGTCCCGGAATGTATTGCCGTCAAGGAAAATATCCTGGGCAACTGCCTGGGCGTTGGCAGAGAAGAAGATATGAAGGCCCAGACGACTGTCGGTTTTACTGCAGTATTTTTTTTCTACCTCCGCGTTGAAGCAGGTAGCCGGCTGGATGGGGAAATTTCCGAAATCGTAAGGAATATTCCATCCATAACGCAGCATCAGGCCGGTACGGGCACCTATCCGTAAATTACCCAGTGTGGCGCCGGCGCTTAATATGACATCACTGCCGGGACCGCTCCCCCGGATGTTGCTAAACAGGCGATTTTTATAGCCATAAACAAGTGAGAGCACCGGTTCGTTCTCAAGCTGGTTATCCCAGCCTTTTGGATCGTGGCTGTCTGTCAGTTTGTGAATCTCGGTCTGCACATCTTCGGCATAGGAGTCCGGTCCGACGATGCCAAGGACCAGCCCCAGGCTGTGCATGCGGCTGGTCCTTCGACGGTGAAACCCCAGTTCGGCATAGGTGATGCCGGCGTAAGGGCGATCATCCGGGATTAACTCGGTTTTATCAATGTCCTCGGGTGTGTATATGCTTTGTCCAATGGAGAAAGTCAGGGCTTTTTCCGTTGACTCCGGCCGGTCAAACCCGATTTTTTTGATCACCGGATATAACCATTTATGCAGCCAGGCGTCATCCGGCAGCGCCGAAAGCCCGTATCGGCTCCATGTCAGTTTCAAACCACTGGTGTATTGACTGTCATTACCGGAGAAAATGTCGTTTTCAATGTATAAGCTGAATGTCCGGTGCTCTGTTTCCAAACAGGGGTTTTCCGAACCATTCGCTTCCTGCGCTCCGTTTGTCAATTGGAAGGTCAGTATAGTGGCACAAAGAATAAACCGCACTGAAATGATAACATGCTGAAGCACGAGGTAGTTTTTCATTTGTCAGCTCTTGTTTTCTCCTTTTTCCACAGGCTCAATCAGATTTTAGTATCTGTTTTTTTAGCAAAAATTATATTTTTACGCAAGGGTTAATATGGCTTATGACGCAATAACTTCGCGAACTTTTTTGGAGAGTTCGGTCAGGTTGAACGGCTTTTGGATAAAGCCTTTGCAGCCCTGATTCAGAAGCTCCGTGGCCTGGCTGTTGATGTTATAGCCGCTTGAGAGCAGGACGTTGATTGCCGGATTGATGGATTTGAGTGCAGAAAATGTTTCCTGGCCGCTCATCTCCGGCATGATCATATCCAGGATCACCATATGGATCGAGTCTTTATGGCGGGAATAGAGTTCAACCCCGGCCCGGCCGCTCTCTGCGGTCATCACGGTGTAGCCAAGCTCCTGCAGCATGATCTGTCCGGTTTCTGCAATGATTTTTTCGTCATCGATCACCAGCACCGTTTCATTTCCCCTGAGCAGGGTCTCAGATATCCTTTTTTCAGAAATCGATGCTTTGTGGGCGGCCGGCAGATAAACATTAAACGTGCTGCCGTTTCCCTCTTCGCTGTAGACCGTGACGCAGCCCCCATGATGTTTGATAATGCCATA
>JAGYOT010000585.1 GCA_018399455.1 Desulfobacterales bacterium | reverse complement strand
AGCAAAAGCTGCGCGCCTCCTGGGTATCAGCCGCAAGACACTCTACCAGAAAATAAAGAAATACAATATTGCCAGGCCCGGCTCCAGCATAGTGTAACCGTTTCATATGTGAATCGTTACATTTGTGTTACCATTTACACCTTGTTTCTCCTTTAAACTCCGGGTCGTTTATTCTCACAATGCAGTTTTTTCTCATAATAGAGGGGAGCCATAGGGTTGAAGCGGATATGACAAATTGGCATGTATATTGAAAAACTGTTTTGGGAATACTCGTTTTGCTCCATTTGCAAGGCCTGTGTTTTAAAAACCGACGGGGACTCTTATCAAAGCCTTATTTTAATGCCGAGGATTAATCATGCCGGAATTCAAAATTAATCAGAAAGATGTTTTTTTTATTCTCAAAGAACAGCTCGACTACGGAAGCCTTTGTCAGCTAGAACGTTACCGGTCCCTGACCCCGGAGACCCTGGATTTGCTGGTAACAGAGGCCATTCGGTTTGCCAAAAAAGCGGTGGCCCCCTTAAATGAAATCGGGGAGGAAAAGGGGCTTCGGTTTGAGAACGGGCAGGTAAAATGCCCGGCGGAGTTTCGTGAGGTGTTCAGAAAGTACGGTCAGGACGGCTGGACGGCAGCCGCCCGGGATACAACTTATGGCGGACAGGGTTTCCCAAACATGATGCGGATTGTGATCAACGATTTTATGTACGGGGCCTGCCAGTCATTCAACATGGCTCCGTCGCTCACTCACGGAGCGGCCCATCTCATTGAGAGTTTTGGGACGCAGGAGCTCAGGCAGACATTTGTCCCGCGCATGTACAACGGGACCTTTTCGGGCACCATGTGTCTGACCGAGCCGGATGCCGGCTCAAACCTGGCCGCCACCCAAACGACGGCGTATCCGGATGGGGATCACTACCGGATCAGGGGCAATAAAATATTCATCTCCTGGGGGGAGCACGATATTGCAGAGAACATCATCCATCTGCTGCTTGCCAGAATTGAAGGCGCCCCTGAAGGCGTGAAGGGGATATCGCTTTTTATCGTGCCGAAATACCGGCTTGATGCGGAAGGCAATCCGGGAGAGTTCAATGATGTGGTCTGCACAGGCATTGAGGAAAAGCTGGGGCTTCATTCCTCGCCTACTGCAGCGCTTTCTTTCGGAACCCGGGACGACTGCATCGGCTACCTCTGCGGCGAGCCCAACAAGGGGCTGGCCCATATGTTTCAAATGATGAACTCGGCGCGGATCAACACAGGGGTGTCCGGCATGACGCTGGGAAGCGCCGCCTATCAGCATGCGCTGGAATATACCCGCCAGCGCATCCAAGGCTCGGATGTGGCCCGGCGCAAGCCTGGGTACGTGCCCATCATTGACCATCCCGACATCCGCCGCATGCTGTTGTGGATGAAGGCGGCCGTGGACGGGATGCGGTCCATGATTTATACCTCGGCCTTCTGGGCGGATCTCGCCCTGGAAGGGGCGGATGCGGAAATTCGGACCCATTACCAGGCGCTCACCGATTTTATGACCCCCATTGTCAAGGCCTATTGTTCGGACACAGGATTCAGGGTCTGCGAGACAGCCATGCAATGCCTTGGAGGCTACGGCTTCTGCAGGGACTACCCCATCGAGCAGTACCTGCGCGATGCCAAGATTATGAGTCTTTACGAAGGCACCAACGGTATCCAGGCAATTGACCTGATGGGCCGGAAGATGCGCCTTAACGAGGGAGCGA
>JAGYOT010000584.1 GCA_018399455.1 Desulfobacterales bacterium | reverse complement strand
GCTAAGGCATCCTCGTTTGAAGCGTTTCCCATGGGATATCGGCGGGGACCCCGTTGCCGTTGAGCGCCCGGCTAATTGACTCTCTATTGTGGCACCAACGCATTTTCCATAGATCCATCAGACAAAAGCGGGGCGCACATGGCGGGGCACAAAGGAGCCGTTGCGCAGCATGCCAGGTTTGAATCCCTGCCGACATTTCCGTAAGCTTCTCTGCCCAGTCCGGGGGCTGATCCAGGGCCAGTCTATTAAGCAACCCATAGCTTTCCATAAGGATTGATGGTTTCACCTGACCGGCAGGCATATAGACCAAAAAAAGAAACCAGCCGCGTGTCATTGAAGTTATTAAAGGGCTGCTGGCAGCCATACAGGCATGGGCAAAAACCGTGGCCCGACGGAGGGAAACATTAAAGGCAATGCCGGTTAATTGGTTTTCGATAAGCTTTTCAATTCCGTTTTCATCCATTCGGACAAACCGGATATTGGTTCCACCCGGCACAAATTCATCCAGCCGGTTATGCAGCTGCATTTCTTGTTCGGTATTCTCTGCAGCGATCAGAAGCTTTTCGATTCCGGACTGAACCGCGCATTGCAGCAAATCCTCAATCATTTCTCCTTCCGCCAGAATGGCTGCCCCGGCCTTTGAGAAGGCCTTCATCCCCTGCCGTCCGAACATGGCCGCACCGGCTGCAAAACGAAAATCAATGCCAGCAGTTTCCCTGCTCATGATAAACCGCTTCTTGTCCTCTGTCTGGCGCCATTTGCGGATACATTCAAGAACGGCTTCATTGCCCTGGTACCATGCCCGGTTCAGCGCTCCCATCCGTTTAAGGATTATCCGACCGTCGAATCGGCGTTTATTCTTTATGTCAACGCTGACGACATCCGGGAAAATCACTGCGCCTTCCCCGCCTGTTACATATCGCAGGGCGTTTACGACCCCGAGGACGGCCGCTGTATAGTTGATACCGGCAAGATCGTAATATTGGGTTTCCCCGTTTTTCCGAAAGCTCTCCAGCATGCCGCGCAGGGCATCTTCTGTATAGCCGGCCATCTGGGCGGCAAAAAGCAGGGACTGCAGCTTCATCATCCGTTCGTAGGCCTTCGGATCCAGGGTCCTGCCGGTTTTGTCCGGCTGCTTTGAAAAACCTTTCCGGTTTGAAAAATCTTTCCAGTTTGAAAAACCTTTCCAGGCCGATGAATAGGCGTGCGGCGGATCCGGCAAGTAGATCGTATATTGGATGCAAAAACCCATGCTGGTGATAAGGGCATACGGCGTTCGCGCTTTTTCACAGGCAGCGGCGAGACTCGACTGGGCCGCAAAGTTATCCAGCGCGGATATTACAAGATCCGATCCGTCAACCAGGCGCTCGGCTTCCCTGCTGTCTTTCAGGTCCGCCTGAAGGGTCTTGATCCGGGTGGGCGAGTTAAACCACTGCGGCAGACGGTTTCTTGCGGCATCTGTCTTGCTATCGGATACCGTCAGAGGCGAGGCGAAAAACTGATAGGAATAATTTTTTGCTTGATAGGTATCGAAATCCGATGCGATTAACTCGTCCACCCCGCAGACATGAAGCGCCCTGGCACAGCAGCCGCCCACGCCGCCCAGGCCCGCCAGGGCAACCTTGAGATCAGCTGCCGGTTTATACGTTCTGCGGTATTCCATTAGGCTCCCCCTTATTCCGATCATTAAGGCGGTTCATGGGTTTTCCGTTTTGTGCGGCTGGAGTTGTTCCAGTGTCT
>JAGYOT010000583.1 GCA_018399455.1 Desulfobacterales bacterium | reverse complement strand
ATTTTTATTAATTATAACATACAATATGATTAACCTTATTCACCCAATTAAAAAAAGGAGATGCCGTGGATTTTCAGGTCTCAGAAAAAATGCAGATCATCCTGGGCATGATCGACGAGTTTGTCGAAAAGGAATTAATCCCACTGGAAAAAGATTTCCTGGCCGACAATATGGACAAGCTCCTGCCCGAGTTGGCGAAAAAGCAGGATATGGTCCGGCAGATGGAGCTGTGGGCACCGCTTCATCCAAAGGAATTCGGAGGCATGGAGCTTACGCTGGTTGAAAGTGCCCTGATGTTTGAAGCTTTGGGCCGCTGCCCCCTGGGGCTTTATACCTTTGGCTGCCAGGCGCCGGATGCCGGAAACATTGAGATTCTGCACAAGTATGCCACCGACGGGCAGCGGGAAAAATATCTGCATCCATTGGTGGAGGGGAAGATCCGCAGCTGTTTTTCCATGACAGAGGTTGAAATGCCTGGATCCAACCCGGTTATGCTCGAGACGACAGCGGAAAAAGACGGCGACGACTATGTCATTAACGGTCACAAGTGGTACACGTCCTCTGCGGACGGCTCCGCATTCGCGATCGTTATGGCCGTCACCAATCCGGGAGCTCAGCCTCACAAGCAAGCCAGCATGATTATTGTCCCCACGGACACCCCCGGCTTTAACCTGGTTCGAAATATCCCGGTTATGGGTCATGCCGGCTCCGGCTATTTCAGTCATGCGGAGATTTTATATCAGAACTGCCGGGTACCTCAAGACAATCTCCTGGGACCGGAAGGCCACGGCTTTGTGATTGCCCAGGAACGCCTGGGGCCGGGCCGGATACATCACTGCATGCGCTGGATCGGCATCTGCAACCGGGCCTTTGACCTGATGTGCGCCCGCGCCCGTGACCGGATCGCGGCACCGGGGAAGAAACTGGCCTCCAGGCAGATCATACAGGCATGGATTGCCGAGAGTGCGGCTGAAATCCAGGCGGCCCGGCTCATGGTGCTGCACGCGGCCTGGCGCATCGACAATGAAGGTTCCAAGGCCGCCCGAAAGGATATTTCCTTGATTAAATTCGTCGTGGCCAACACGCTGCAGCGGGTGCTCGACCGGGCTCTTCAGGTCTACGGCGGCCTGGGCATGACCGATGATACGATCATTGCCTTCTTTTTCCGCCATGAACGTGCCGCCCGAATATATGACGGAGCCGATGAGGTGCACAAGGTTTCCGTTGCCCGTCAGATCATGAAGGGCTACGAAAACAAAGTCGTCCGCTGAAGTGTTCTGCCGGGCCTCAGGCCGGGATCAGGATTTTTTGGAGGCCTCTTTTTCAGCAGTTACGCAGTAGACGCCCATGCCGGCCTGAATGCCCCGGAAGCACAGGTTGTCGGAGACACAGGAGGATTTTTTCAGGTCTCCTGATTTCCAGCGGTTGATCATTCCCGGTTCACGGATTAAAGGACGTGCCATGGAAATATAATCGGCTGTCCCCTCCGCCAGGAGGCGTTCGGCGACCGGATAAGAACGGATGCCGCCAACCAGAAGGAGGGGGACACTGATTTTTTCTTTAAACGCCCTGGCTTCAGCCTCAAAATAGGCCTCCTGACTCTCGGAAAGAATGCCTTTTCGGCTGGGTATGGCGGTTTTATTGATCAGAAGGCCGCCGCTTAGCTCAATCGCATCGATGCTGTTTTCGATAAGCATTTGGGCAGCCCTCAGGCTGTCTTCGAGTTCCAGTCCGTTTTCAT
>JAGYOT010000582.1 GCA_018399455.1 Desulfobacterales bacterium | reverse complement strand
GGTCCTGTTTGTATGCGAAAACAACCTGTACGCCATGGGGACCGCCCTGGATCGTTCTGAATCCGTCACGGACATCACGGCCAAGGCCGCGGGCTACAATATTGCAGCTGAATCCGTGGACGGGATGGATGTGCTTGCGGTGGAGAGAGCCGCCGGGAGTGCGGCAGAGCAGGTGCGCAGCGGGGCGGGGCCAGCCCTGCTGGAGTGTCGGACTTACCGCTTTCGGGCACATTCCATGTTTGATCCGGAGCTTTATCGCGGCAAGAACGAAGTGGAGGCGTGGAAAAAGCGCTGCCCTATTGTTTCATTTACAAGAAAACTAAAGAAAAACGGATTTTTGGATGACGAGGAGCTGGATGCCCTCGAAGAACGCGTTGCCTCGGAGATCGATGAGGCCGTCGCCTTTGCGGAAGCCGGGACCTGGGAGCCTGTGACCGAACTGACGCGTTTTGTTTATTCTGATCCGGCAGCGGAAGGCTAAGGAATGTTAAAGACACAAAAGAGAAAACCGGCAAAATATCATGAGTCAGGTCGTGAAGCAAACATACCGTGAAGCGGTGCGGGAGGCAATCCGGGAAGCCCTTCACAGGGATGAGCGCGTTTTTCTGATGGGTGAGGATGTGGGTTGTTACGGCGGCTGTTTTGCGGTGAGCCAGGGGCTGCTCCAGGAGTTTGGCCCGGAGCGGATCAGGGATACGCCGCTGTCCGAATCCGCCTTCGTGGGTGCTGGGATTGGCGCCGCCCTCGGCGGCATGAGGCCGATCGTGGAGATCATGACAGTTAATTTCAGTCTTCTGGCCGCAGACCAGATCATGAATAATGCCGCCGCTTATCTCCATATGTCGGGCGGGTGCTTTAATGTCCCCCTGGTTGTCCGCATGTCGACGGGCGGTGGAAAACAGCTTGCGGCCCAGCATTCGCACAGCCTCGAAGGCTGGTATGCCCATATACCGGGGATCCGGATTCTGACGCCGGCGACACTGGAAGATGCCCGGGGCATGCTCTGGACAGCCCTGAAGGATCCCGATCCGGTGTTTATTTTTGAAAACAACACCCTCTATAACATGGAAGGGGAGATTGCCGCAGATGCCGGCGCTGTGGATATCAACCGTGCCTGTATCAGGCGGGCGGGCAGTGATGTGACCCTGATTAGTTATGCCGCCGGTCTGTTCAAGGCATTGGAAGCTGCCGGACAGCTTGCCGCGGAAGGGATAGAGGCCGAGGTGATTGATCTTCGCACCCTGCG
Source organism: Desulfobacterales bacterium (assembly GCA_018399455.1). Taxonomy (GTDB): domain Bacteria; phylum Desulfobacterota; class Desulfobacteria; order Desulfobacterales; family Desulfosalsimonadaceae; genus M55B175. The sequence goes on along the minus strand of JAGYOT010000582.1, from coordinate 498 downwards.
TCCCCTGGATTATCCTGCTCTTCTGGCCTCTGTCAGCAGGACGCACCGGGCTGTCATTATTGATGAGGGCTGGCGTAGCGGGGGGATCTCCGCTGAGATCAGCGCCCGCATCATGGAAGGTGCTTTCTATGATCTGGATGCACCGGTAGAGCGAATTTGCGGGGCTGAAGTGCCTATGCCCTATGCCAGACATCTGGAACAGGCGGCGCTGCCGCAGCCGGAAACGATTATTACTGCAATTAAAACAATGGTGCAATGAAATGGCTGAATTTTGCATGCCCAGCCTGGGCGCCGACATGGAAAAGGGAACCCTGGTCGAATGGAAAGTCAAAGTGGGTGACCATGTTAAGCGGGGAGATATTATTGCGGAGGTGGAGACAGAAAAAGGAATCATTGAAATCGAGGTCTTCATGGATGGTGTGATCGAAAAGTTTCTGGTTCAGCCGGGTGATGAAGTCCCTGTGGGACAGGTGATGGCTCTGATCCGGGCCGGGGATG
>JAGYOT010000581.1 GCA_018399455.1 Desulfobacterales bacterium | reverse complement strand
AGGCCCAGCTTATCCATCGCCCTCAGGATCGCTGCGGCCACGATGCCGTTTCCACACCCCGGACACATCGTCGTGCGGGTGACATGGGGCCGGGTGAACTTTTTAAGCGGGTGTACGGGTATCGTCATCGTGCCACCTCCTCGATCACTTGGAGCACCGAAACAGGGTCGTGAAGCTGGCCCACGATTTCCGGGGGCTGAAAAAGGACCGGACATTCGCCGCCCGCCGCCGACCTTATATAAGGCAAAAGCTGACCAAGGTTGTTTTCAAGCACGACGATGCTTGAAGCCGCCCGGGCCGCCGCTTCCACCTCGACATCCGGAAACGGCCATACCGTTTTAAGACGCAGCCGGCCTGCGGGCAGGCCTTTCCTGCGGGCGCCATCCACCGCGGCCTGAGCCGCCCTGGCCGTGGTGCCGTAGGAAACCAAGATCACGTCTCCTTCAGAATAATCGCTTTCCACTTGAACGATTTCGTCACGGTGAGAAAGTATTTTTTCGATCGGTTTCGTTACATAGGCATGCATGGCCGCAGGGTCGGACAGATTGCGCATTCCGTGAGAGTCGTGACACGAACTTGTAACATGTGCCCGGCACCCTCTTCCGAAAACAGGCATCGGCGCCACCGACGGGTCCAGAAAGTCGGTGCGGGAGAGCGGATCGGTGCCAGGCGCCGCGAGCCTGCGGTTTACAATCTCGAGATCACCCGCGGACGGAATGCGGACGGTTTCTTTCATATGGCCCAGAAACGCGTCAGCCAAAACAATCACCGGAACCCGGAAACTTTCCGCCAGGTTGAATGCTCGCACCGTCAGGTCGAACATTTCCTGACCCGTGGAGGGTGAAAGCGCAATTAACTGATAGTCCCCGTGGCTCCCCCGGGCCGCCTGAACAATGTCTCCGGCGACCCCTACGGACGGCGCGCCCGTGCTGGGGCCCAACCGCTGAACGTCCACTATCACCAGCGGCGTCTCGGTGGCAGTCGCAAATCCGATGTTTTCCTGCATTAAGGACAGACCAGGACCGCTCGTCGCCGTCATCGCCTTTTTCCCTGTCCAGGAAGCGCCGATGGCCGCACAAACCGCTGCAATTTCGTCTTCGGTTTGAAGAAAGGTGCCGCCGACCGATGGCAACAGCTGTGAAAGTCGATTCGCGATTTCACTTGCAGGCGTAATCGGGTAACCGGCCATGAAACTGCAGCCGGCGGCAATCGCTCCTTCGGCCAGGGCTATATTCCCCATCATGAAATGCATACCGGAACGGTATCGACTAACCTGCATCTCTATTTTCCTCCGTCTCGATCACTATGGCCATATCCGGGCAGGATATCATGCAGTTGCCGCAGCCAGTGCATTTTTTCTGATCGCTCACCTGCGGAACCAGATAGCCCCGCGTATTGAACAGGCCTGAGGAAACAAAAAGATTCACCGGGCAGACAAATGAACAGATTGCACAATCTTCAATCCCTTTGCAGGCCTCGACGTCGATGTATACAGACACAATACTCACCTCTTAGTTCGGTAATTTTAAAAAAACCCAGATAATCCTTAACCAGTTTCCATCCGGAAATGGTCATTTTGCCCAATCCTCCGACTGAAGTCGGGACAAGTCTGCGTCAACCCCGACAGGATCCCCTCTGTGCGAAGCGAAGACAAAAATCCTCATTTCCAATCTGGAAACTTCGCTGTGCCCATCCGGCATTTCCGGATGGGCACAAGCTATAAATTCGAAGCTTCCGAATACGCCA
>JAGYOT010000580.1 GCA_018399455.1 Desulfobacterales bacterium | reverse complement strand
TGCCCCGAAACGCTATGGGAAAACTCCAAAAAAACATCCTTGCCGCCGAGCTGTGTAAATAGCGGAGGCGTTAGATTATGATACGCCGGTGCAAAGAATCTGAATTCGACATGATTCTTGAAATAATAAATGATGCGGCACAGGCATATAAAGGAATCATACCGGAAGACCGCTGGCATGACCCTTACATGAGCGCTGAAGAGCTGGCCGGGGAAATCGAGGATGGTGTTGTTTTCTGGGGCCTGGAACATGAAGGCGGGCTTATAGGAGTCATGGGAATCCAGGACCGGGGTGAGGTTACCCTCATCCGCCATTCCTACATCCGCCCGGAGGCCCAGAAAACCGGCATCGGGACGCAACTGCTCAGGCATCTTCAAGCCATGACGGAAAAGCCGGTTCTGATCGGTACCTGGGCGGCGGCTCACTGGGCGATTTCTTTTTACCGTAAAAACGGGTACACGCTGTTGCCGAAAGAGGAAAAAACCCGACTTCTCGATAAATACTGGTCCATCCCGGAAAGACAAGTGGAAACATCGGTTGTCCTGGCGGATCAGAAATGGTTCAAAACGTGAAGACGGATTTTCCCTTGACCTCCGAAAACTTTTTATCCGGTGAGAAAACTCAATGATAATATCCGATGCAATACGAGAACTGCTGAGCGACGCAGGAATCGGCGTCAACGGCACCAATCCGTGGGATATTCAGATCAAGGATGAACGGTGGTACGGCAGGGTCTGGCGTGACAACAGCCTCGGGCTGGGGGAATCCTACATGGATGGCTGGTGGGACTGCCAAAGAACAGATGAAATGATCTGCCGCCTTTTGCGTTCAGGCATCGAAGAAAAAATCAAGGGAAACCTCAGTTACCTGATCCGGTTTCTCCCCGCGGTCCTCTTCAATCTTCAATCGACTGCCCGCGCCCGCATGATCAGCGATCGCCATTACGATCTCGGAAACAACCTGTTCCTCTCGTTTCTGGACCCTTACAACCAGTACAGCTGCGGTTATTTCAAAGAAACCCTGGACCTTGACCGGGCACAGCAGAACAAACTTGCTCTGATATGTGCAAAATTGAATCTCCAAGCATCCGACAACGTACTCGACATCGGCTGCGGGTGGGGCGGGTTTGCCAAATACGCCGCCGAACACTACGGATGCACGGTCACCGCCGTCAATATTTCGCAGGAACAGCTCCGCTATGCCCGAAAATTTTGTAACGGGCTCCCGGTACACTTTATGGACTGCGATTACCGAAGCATCACGGGTCGGTTCGATAAAATCGTTTCTGTGGGAATGTTCGAGCATGTGGGCCGAAAGAACTATCGTGAGTTCATGAAAGTGGTCCATCGCTGTCTGAAAAACCGTGGTGCCTTTCTGCTGCATACCATCGGGGGCAATATATCCAAGGTCGGCTGCGATGCCTGGGTCACCAGATATATTTTCCCGAACGGCATGCTGCCCAGCATTGCTCAAATCGGCAAAGCAGCCGAAGGTCTTTTCGTGATCGAAGACTGGCACAACCTCGGGCCTCACTACGACAAGACCCTGATGGCCTGGCACGACGGTTTTCAAAAAGCCTGGCCGGAATTGAAGGAAATCTATGACACTCGATTCAAACGCATGTGGGAATACTACCTACTGTCCAGCGCCGGCGCCTTCCGTGCAAGAAACATCCAGGTGTGGCAAATAGTCATGACCAAGTCAGGCGGCGGGACGCAGCAACCGCAATGCCGGGTCTGATCCGGCTATCGCTTGCCCCG
>JAGYOT010000058.1 GCA_018399455.1 Desulfobacterales bacterium | reverse complement strand
TTTTTTTAAATCGTATGAAATAATATTACAATTAAAATTATGTTGATCAAAATGATTGTTTAACCGAGGAGAGTGTGAGAAATGGGAATTGGAAAACGTATTATTGAAACTGCCATGGAAAACGGAGCAACTCTTGCCGGAATAGCAAGTATGGAAGCTGTTAAAGTATCGGCGTCGCACAGGATATATCTTAAAATGGGAGATTATGCAGGCGTCGGTACTGTTAAAGATGATGCGCTTCCAGACAATCAATTATTCACTTGGCCTGATTCTGCAAGATCTGTACTCGTAATCGGCCTTTCACATCCAGAAGATAAGCCGGAGCTTGATTGGTGGGATGGCAGAGGTACACCTGGCAACCGTATTTTGATTGATATCATAAAGCGGACAAGCCAACAGATTGAAAACAGCCTGAAAGTAAAAACCAGAAAGCTTCATTACTATGTTGAAAAAGGAGGAATTTTTCTCAAAGATGCAGCGGTGCTTGCCGGGTTTGGATGCATTGGAAAGAATAATATGCTTATAACTCCGTCAAATGGTCCCAGGATCCGACTCAGGGCTTTATTCCTGGATGCTGAGCTACACCCAACCGGACCAATAGACTTTGACCCTTGTGCCGACTGTAAGGTTTATTGCAGAAGAGTTTGCCCCGAAAATGCTATGGATGAGAAAGCTGCAATTTTTAAGTCAATAGAATTTTCTGATCATTTGCCTGGAAGGGATGGCGCTTATGACAGAAAACTCTGTAATGTAAGAATGGAAGAGGATGTTGCCGAAAGCTATAAAAATAACTATGGCAAACAGCCTATAACAAAATATTGTAGAAAGTGTGAGTTTGTATGCCCGGTGGGAAAAAAGTAGGAGATCAATGCCAGGACCAGAAAGGAGTCAATATAGACTTTCCAGGCTGGATGATTCATAGCTTAGATAAAGAAGCTAAACGACTTGGTGTCCCTCGACAGTCTATGATAAAAATCTGTATTACTGAAAGACTTAAAGACGGTTTTTGCTAACCCTTATTCGTACAGCAGCATGAACAAGGACTGGCTCTGATGGGAGCTATTGTCGCTATTGTCGGGTTCGCTACGGCGACATTCTGGCTTGCTCTTGGAGGAAGGCTATTAGCAATCACCTTCAAGATATGTTTCGTTGATCGAATGGTGTGGTTGTATGAGGCCATGAGCGAATCTATTCCCGAATATCAATCGTGGAAGACAGGTCCAGGCCATCGAAGTTCCGAATGAGACCCCATGAAAGCAATGAGCCAGGGCGCTGCACACGGACACGGGGCCTTCCGCTCGCAAGCTCGCTGCATCCCCGCGCCGGCTGCCCGCCCCGCAAGCGGTTGATACGCGGCCCCGTTATGCCACATGAGGCTGTCATGCAGAATATAGATGAGCACCTTAAAAACGCAGAAAAAAGGAGCAGCTTTATTTGAATAGGCGGGGGGTGCTGAATAAATAAATCTGTCCACTTTGTTGGATTTCACGGTGGTCGATCGCAAGAAAGGCGAGGATGCGCGGAAACAGCCTATGAAGTACCCAGGTAGAGCTGTCTGGTATTTGGTTCTCGTAGTGGTTCTCGTTGCGCCGAGCTGTTCGTCGCACGGTGTATATCCCGTCGAATGGGGCGACCTTTCGCCATCCAGTGGGGATAGTTGCCCCTCGCTCGCGGGCGTATTTCAGAACGCGGGTGAGCGAGCGGTGCCGGAGGGTGGGTCGCCTCAGTATTCCCCGCCTTATCTTTCCAGCTATTTCTTTGCAGACACCGCCGCAGCGGCGCGCGCGAATCGTGTTCGGATCACGGGTGATGCGAATGAGGAGCTTACGGTCGAATTGCTCGGCGAAGACGCTTCCCTTGAGCCGCGCATCCTGCAGCGGCAGGCCCACTATCGCTGCGAGGATGGCTGGCTGTTGCTGGAGTCGTCTCGCTGGATAGCGGAAAACGTGAGTGGCTTCGAGTCTATGACCTATCGCTTCCGCAAGACGCATGAAGGTGCGATGGTGGTACAGGTGAGTTCCTCGGGGGTGGGTGTCGTGTTCGTGGTGCCCGTCGCCGGGAGCTCGACCGAATGGCACCGGTTCCTTTTGGCGGAATAGGATGGCGTAAATGTCGAATGTCGCGTTCTTGAGATGCTACGAATTTTGTACAAGGTGAAAACATGAGCAATAAAGATTTGCTTGAACCCATTACGCCAGGCGAAATCTTACGAGAAGATTTCATGGAACCCCTGGGGATAAGTATTAATCAATTGTCACTGGACATTTCTGTTCCGCCTAATAGAATAAGCAGGAATGTAAACGGCAAGCGCGGCATGACTGCTGACACGGTACTCAGGCTGGAACGATATTTCGGGGTTGAAGTTCAGTTTTGGCTGAATCTTCAGCCTGAATATGATCTGCGGGTAATGAAACGCAAAATTGGGTCGGACATTGAACAACGAATATTTCCTGTTAAGAAGAATTCCGCTTTGTTTTGTTCTTTTTAAAATTTTTCCCGCCATGAAATGATGCATGCAAGGATAAAGTAGGTCAGCGCCTGAAGCCAGAGCTGCATAAATTCCGGTCCTATGGTGGAAAACTCCGCTCCCATATGGTTAAGCTTGAGAAACCCCGCAATGCCCGGCATGGCAGGCAGGAGCTGGGAAAGGATGCGAAGCGGTTCCGGGATGGCCTCCACGGGCCAGGAAAAACCGGAGAGAAAAAGAATGGGAATGGATGTGAACAGAAGTGCCATCATGGCGGATACCCGTTCCCGGAACAGGTGGCGCAGGCACAGCCCAAGACAGATGGTGGCCAGAAGAAAGGGCAGAAGAAAGAAAAAAAGTTCCCATAGATCCGCCCGCTGGGGGTAGCGGTATATTCTGAACAGAATGCCGAAAAACCAGACAATGTGCAGGCAGTAAAGGGGCAGATATACAAAGATACGTCCAAGGGTCCGGCCTGTGGCAGAGCTGTTCTGAGGCGCATTTGCCCTGTCTCCGTACTCCCTCTGTGTGCCTCCGAGCATACCTATGCCTATGAGGAGCGTTTGGTGAAGGATGAGTACAAGTACGGCAGGAACGATGTAGGCACCATATCCTCCTGCGGGGTTGAAAAGGAAGATGTTCATCAGGGGCAGGGGATCTCTGGCTGCCATGGCCTGATTTCTGGTTAGACCGCTGGCTGTGAGCCTCTGAATCTCGATGCCGGCGGAAAGGGTGCCTGCACTCTGCTGTACGCCCAGAGCCACCTGACGGTATACGAGAAAATAACTCCCGTCACAGTAAAGGGGAAGGGTGGCTGTGCGGCCTTTACGGATATTTCCGGTAAAATCCGGTGGCACAACGAGAATCCCGCTGATTTCCCTGTGCATAAAAGTTTTTCTTGCGGTTTCAAAATCAGCGAAATGCCGGGCCACCTGCACGGTCTCGGAAGCATCGACCATGCGTATGAGCTGTCTGCTGACGGGTGTTGTGTCCTGATCCACCACAGCGATGGGAACATTTCGAAGCACTTCGTTCCGGTAGGGCAGGGGATATACGGCAGGGTAGATGATCTGTACGCCGAAAAAGAGCAGAAGAATTCCTGGATCCTTCAGGATACGCAGTGCCTCCGCCCGCCATTCCTCCAAAAAACCTTTCATGTCCGCCCCCAGTAAACAGGGTTGTTCATGCGTCCCGGCATGAGAATCAGGCCTGTGCCTCCGGCAAGAATCACAAAAAGCCATAGACTGCCGAAGGCACCCATGGAGGCCTGTACGGAAGCCCCCCTGAGGGTCTGATCCACAAAAAGGTGTAGATAATGGGTGAGGGGCAGAAGATCCCCCCAGATACGGGCAGCGGAAGGCATACCCATGGCAGGGAAGGTCACCCCCACAAAGGCAAAGGCTGTACTGGCATAGAAAGAGGCAAGGCTTAAGGCGATGCGCATATTGGCACACAAAGCCACAAGAAGAAGGGCCACAGCCTGATAGGCCAGTACCATGCTGCTGGTTCCAAGGCGCAGCAGCAGCCCGCTGCCTTCCATGGGAACTCCCATACGAAAGAGGAAGGCATTCATGAAAAGCCCCCAGATGCAGAAGATCAGGGTGTAGGGCAGGATTTTTGCGGCAATGGCAATACATGCACTTCCCCCGGCTTTTTCCAGCCATTGGCGGGCTGTACTTCGGGCAAGTTCTGATCCAAAGGCATAGATGGCAGATGTGATGACAAACATGTGGAGCATGGTGGGAAGAAGGGTGGCCGCAAGAAAATAGAAATAATTGGAATAAGGATTGAAGGGTACACGTACATCCACACGTATGGGCTGAATACGGCCGATGGCAGCGTTACGGGTCCGGCCCTCGGCCATATGACGTTTGAGTTCCAGGCCTGAAGACAGGGACTGCATGGCCATGGTGGCATTCTTCATGATAAGACTTGCGGCAACCATGTAGGTGTTGTTTACATAAAGAATGGTTCTGGGGGCGAGCCCCCGCAGCATATTCTTTTCAAGGCCTCTGGGAATAATAAGAAGGCCGTAGGTCTCCCCACTCTGGATGGCCTGCCTGCCCTCGGTGAAGTTGCTTACCGGCAGATGGATACGGATGCCCGGTGTGGCATCCATGCGACGGGTGATTTTCCTTGAAAGCCGGGTGTTATCCTGATCCAGAACCGCCACGGACAGGTTGTTGAGAACTCCCTGAGAGAAAAACCAGGCAATAAAGGCAAAGGATACAGGAGGCAGCACGAATACCACGATGATCAACAGACGGCTGCGGGCTATCCGGATTATTTCCCTGCAGAAAACGGCCCGGAATCCGGTTTCCGGAATCAGGGCTTTCAAGGCCGCTCTCCTTCATGCCGCAGGTCTTCCCAGATGACAAGGGCGCTCATGCCCGGACGCAGGCCGGGTATGGGGGTAAGGGGTCTGGCCCGGACCTCAAAGGTTTTCAGATCAAAATCTCCCCTGGACCGGGTGGCCCGCCAGGTGGCAAAATCCGCCATGGCGGCAATGTGGGTGACCCTCAGGGTGAAGAGCTGATCCCCTAAGGCAGGAAACTTTGCAGGCAGTTTATCGTCCATGCGGAAACGGGTCAGCAGATCTTCCCTCAGCTGGAAGGTGACCCAGGTATCGCTGAGATCCACAAGGGATACCACGGGAAATCCGGGGCTTACCAGTTCACCCACTTCGGCATTGATACTGGACACTTCTGCAGCCAGGGGTGCGGAAAGACGGGCTTCCCTGAGATAAGCCTCCACTTCGGATACGGCCCCTTCGGCCTGTTCCAGAAGAGCATCCGCTGCGGCCCTGTCTTCCTGCCTGGCTCCGGCTATGGCCATGTCGTACCCTGCCCTGGCCGCTTCAGCCGTTCTTTGGGCTGCAGTCATGCGGGCTTCGGCCTCGTCCTTTTTCTGTTCAGGCACCACGCCTTCGGCATTGAGCCTGTGGATACGGGCAAAGGTTTTTTCCGCTAAAGTGGCATTGGCTTCCGCTGTCTGCCAGGTATTATATGCGGAACGGATTTCTTCACTTCTGGCACCGCTGTGGGCTTTTTCCTGCTGGGCAAGGGCCGCCCTTTCCGCAGCCGTTGCCTGGCGGAGTTTGGCCTCAATTTCCGGACTTTCCAGCTCCACAAGAAGTTCTTCTTTCACAACCTGCCGGCCTTCCTCTATGTGGAGGGTGCCCACACGGCCGGCCATTTTGGAGGACACATGTACCTCGCGGGCTTCCACCTCTCCCTGCAGGATAAGGGGAGGTGGTTTCAGCAGCCACCATCCTGTGACCGACAGGGCGGCAAGCACCACAACCAGAGTAACCAGAGTGGCAATGCGCCGGGGGATGCTCATGGCAGTTCCGCCTCCTTTTCTGCGTGTTCACGATAATATTCAAAATCTGAAATGTTGCCCGTTGCCTCCAGAAGTCTTGCCAGAGCCAGATCAAAATCAAAAAGGGCCTGAAGGTGGGTGATCTGTACCTTGGAAAGGGCCAGTTCCGCATCCACCACATCCAGCGAGGTGGCAAAACCTTCTTCAAAGGCCCGGGTCCTCACCCTGAGATACTCCCGGACAAAGTCTCTGGAAACGGCCAGGGTATCAATCTGCTCGATGGCCTGCATGAGGATCTGATAACGGCTTTCCACAAGGGTTTCTATGTCACGGATGGCCTGATTGCGGAGCTGGCTGACCTGTCTTTTTACGGCATGGGCGGCATGGACCCTGCCGGATCTTGAAAAACCATCAAACAGCGTAAAGCGGACACCGACGCCTGCGGCCCATTCCGGTTCCAGCGCGGTGAGATCATCGGTGACCAGGGCACGGGTACCGAAAAGGAAAGCATCAGGTTTATAAGCACTTTTTTCCTTCTGTAGCCCGGTTGCGGCAAGGGCCTCCTGCTGATGAAGCTGACGAAGCAGGGTATTGCTGCTGCGGGCTTTTTCGATAAAGCTGGAAAGATCCGGTATGTTGCGGTTTAGGAAAAGGGGAGATTCGGGTTTCACGTCATCCTCGCAGGCGATGAGGGACTTCAGGGCCGTGCGGGCAATCTGTGCGTCGCGCAGGGCTTTTTTGTATTCCCGCCGGGCTTCTTCGGCAGCTACCTGTGCATGCAGCCTTTCCACAAGGGCGATCATACCGGTTTCTTCCAGGCGTATGGCCTGATGCAGATGCTGCTCCATTCCCTGGACAACTTCCATACGCACCTGCACCACGGCATCCGCCAGACGGACACCATAATAAAGGCGGACCAGTTTGCTGAACATCTGATGGGAAAGGGCATCTTTTGTGCTTCGGGCCAGGTGCAGCTGAACCTCTGCGGCCTTGTTGGCAGCGGTGATTTTTCCCCCTGTATAGACGGGCCATGACAGGGTGAGATCACTTTTAAGAAAATTCTGTTCCTGCAGTTCATAATGCTGCGGCAGGCTGCCCGTGATGGCGGCGACATGCTGGGGCGTAAGATCCGGATGCAGGGTCCGGATCAGCTGGCCTGTCATGGTGCCCAGTTCACCGAGTTCCACCTCCAGGGGGGCATTCATGTGGGTCCAGGATGCGGAAATCTGCAGCTGTGGATAATAAAGGCCCTTTGCGGCTTTCTGTTCGGCTTCTTTCTGCTCGATGCCGGACCGGGCGGCAGCCAGCCGCTGGTTTTCCGCCATCATACGTGAAAATGCCTGGTCAAACTCAAGGGCTTCAGCCTCAAAGGGCAGGATCATCAGCAAAAGGGCGGCAAGCAGCAGCCCCTTTTTCTGTCTGTAAGTATTCTGAAAAAAATCAAACATGGTGAGGGCCTCCCTTGAATGGCGGCGTGAGGATGTATTCATTTTTTATACAGGTCTTTATCTTGGCTACATTAATGTCTGCCCGCTGGCTGTCAAGGTTTTTGTCTGCCGGAAGGAGGCCTTCCGTTATGAAAGGAAATATATAGCTTGTGCCCATCCGACATCTCCGGATGGCCGCGGTTATCTCCAGGGGCGCGGAACCCGACGAGGGGGTTTCTTGTCTAAAGGCCTTTATCACCATACAGAAAGGATTTACCCCGTCTGTCCGTCTCAACCACGAGATCAAGGCCTTTGTCAAGGCAAGCCTCTCCCCGGACATTATTGTCAAGGAGATCAACTTCCTGGAACGGCTCCCCAAGACCAGAAGCGGCAAACTCCTCCGTCGGGTCCTCCGGGCCGGCGAGTTGGGGCTTCCGGCCGGGGAAACTTCAAATATGGAAGAATGAAGACGGACGGCGTCGTAAAAAGACCACCGATCGTTCAGCATCAGCGCGTTTTCCCCGCGTCTGCTGCTTGCCGGTGTTCATATCCTGTTTCTTTTCGTTTGAGGTGGGTTCCAAAAAGCAGCAGAAGAACCCAGACGACGCCGATTCCTGATTCGCCGGTCCAGTTGTCTCCCGCTATCGATAAAATCGTATAATATACCGAAATTTACAAGGAGAGGATATTGCCATTCGCCAGGACGGTCTTATAATAAAAGGAGTATGAATGGTCATCAAAAACAACCCTTTTCCGGAATGTGAACGTCTCCGAATAATATGACAACATGTGCCGGCCCGCCGGATAATTATTTTGACGGACAACCCTACTTATGTTAGCAATTGGATGGGCTGGCATGCGGCGTTTCATATGGAATAATGATGGTTTTCATTCACGTCTTATCCTTTTAAGAGAAGCTAGGAGAGAGAATAATGGAAGCGAGTGAAAGAATTAGAGGAAAAAGAATCTTAATTGTAGATGACGAAAAGGATGTCCTTGATACTTTAATAGATTTTTTAAGTATGTGCAAAATTGATACGGCTCTTTCTTTTGATGAGGCTAAGGAATTATTAGAAAATAACGATTATGATGTGGCCATTCTTGATATTATGGGAGTCAATGGGTTTGAGCTTCTTGAGATTGCAAAAAAGAGAAAGATTCCGGCGTTGATGCTTACCGCCCATGGTTTATCCGAAGAAAACTTGAAAAAATCTGCTGAAGAAGGTGCGGCATATTATGCACCGAAAGAAAAAATGAATAACATTGACTTGTTCGTGTCAGATGTAGTCGAAGCGAGTAGAAAGCAAAAGAGCGCCTGGGAAAGAGTTTTCGAGAGACTTGGCAGCTTTTATGACAAGCAATTCGGGGGCACAAACTGGAGAGAAAAAGAGAAGGAGTTCTGGGATAGGAAATTCAAACAAATGTCAGGGCTATAATCGCGTTCACTTATTTTTTCACAACTCCTTTAATTAAATAAAAAAGCTGAAGAGGCTGCTTTTAATTTCTGCGCCGACTTCGGCTTTTTTGTTCAAGGCATGGTAGCGGGGGCAAAA
>JAGYOT010000579.1 GCA_018399455.1 Desulfobacterales bacterium | reverse complement strand
GAACAGCGCGCTCGTGCTTCATATAGCCTTCGCAGACGCTCACCAGCTTGGGCAGCTCGTCGTAGCGCTGCTTTAAAAGGACATCAATGTTGCTCCAGTTTTTGGTGATGTTGTGTTTGAGCCGGATCAAGCCATTAAAAATGATAACGCCGTAGGCGACCAGGGCGATGATGATCGCCAGCAGAATTAAAAGAATAATGGTTGCGGTCATAACCCATCCTTTCTTCAAAATGTAGGTTTCTCAGGTCCCGGGTGTCAGCAGGTCCTCTGCTGCCCGGTGCCTTACTCACATAAGCATACCGATGCCGAAAGCAAAAGCCGTTGCGCCGGCGGCCAGAAACAGCCATGTGCGAATGGCCAGTTTTTTCAACAATCCTTCCTCAGAGTCCGCCACGATAAACGGCAGCAGGCCGAACCTTGGTTTTTCCACCACCACGGTTTCATAAGCATGGCTTTCTTCTGCCAGAGATTGGGCATAGAGCCTGGTTTCAATATCTGCCCTGGCCGCATCCCACTCCTGCGCATCAATGCGGCCGTCTCCGTTTTTGTCGTAACGGGCCATTTGGCCGGGGTCTTGTTTTGCCGCCCGCAGCCGGTCAAGCAGCCGCTCCCGGTGCTGCCTGCCATGCCGCTTGAGGTGGGCTGATCCCAGCACATAGATTTTGGCCCCGATGGGAATCAAATCTTCTATAACGCGGGTATTGGGAGCATCGAGCTGGATAGCCAGGGATGGAATGAACCGGCCCCGAAAGCTCTGCCGGCTGCGGCCGATGGCATAAAAGGCGCTTTTTGGATTGATCAGGACGCGTCCGGTTTCGTCTTCGAGATAAAAGGGAAGCTTCCCTGAGGAAGTCCTTCGCGACAGGCGCCAGTTGCTGCCATCCCGGCCGGGCTGATATTTATAGTAACGGCATTCATAAAAAACGCATGGGGTCAGGGTATAAGCAGTGCGAAGATCATAGTAGGGCCGGGTCCGGCCCCAGAGTTCAGATATCCCCATGGAAAGGGAACGAACTTTTGAGGTGGGCGTATTCTCCACCATGCGTTTGTAATAAAGCAGCAGCAGTGAATAGCAGAATACCCCGGCGCCCCCGGCGGCCCCCAAAAGCCCCAACCCGACCTGCCAGAGCCGCGGATGGCTCTCAAACGAGATGCCGCCGGAGGCGAAATAGAAAAAAAAGGAAAAGATCACGATCAGGCTGCCAAGGATTTCACCGGAAAAGCCCCGTATCAATCCGCTCAGGCCGGATTGATCAATCTCGGGCGGCGGTTTGAGTCTTTCTTTCCCGCCATCGGCTTTCTCATCATCGGCACCTTGATCGGCAGCCCGCTCTTCGGCTGTTTCAATGCCTGCAGCCAATGGAGCGGCGGCTTTTCCCTTTTGATACAACCCGCTTTGCCAGGCGGTCATCAGGTAGCGGGCATAGACGGCCAGGCGGCGTTCTATTTCTGATTCGCCTGAATTCCATTCCGGCTTGGTGCCCGGTAGCGCTGCAATGCCAAAGTACACATCGGTTACGGCGTTTTTGGAAAGACGCAGGGTCTCCCTGATCATAACCTGAAAATTGAGAGCCACACTGGGGGTCAATTGATCGCCCAGTCCCAAAAAGGCAAATGCCCCGGAGTCAATGTAGACCCCTCTCGCCGGATTTTTTTTCATATCAAAGATAAGGGCGGCGCCCCTGGACATGGCATATTTTTTTAGGGCCGTTTCAAAAGGGTTTTCCGGTATACGGCTTGTATAGGCGATCGTGGTGAGGACCTGCCT
>JAGYOT010000578.1 GCA_018399455.1 Desulfobacterales bacterium | reverse complement strand
CATAGAGCAAGGCCAAAAAGGGCCTTCGGCTAAAAATGTCACGGTAAGCTAAATTTTCGTTACAGTTATTTAAAGGCATTCCTTCCGATAGTGAGGGAGTGCCTTTTTTGCTTCAAAATTCTTACCCGCCCTCAAAAAGAATGATCCTGTATCAATTAACGGATTGTTCTTACACTCCCATGCAGCCCCCAAAGGAGATTGCAAAATGGCAAGGTCAGGCTATAAGTCCAACAAAAGGCAGAAAGAGTTGGCCAAGAAGGAAAAGCAAGAAATCAAGAGACAGCGCAAGATTGACAAAAAAGCGGATAAAGCTGAAAGTCCTTCGAACATTTAAATTGACAATCGCCTTACCAGGCAGTAGCTTAACAAACAACGTAGTTTTTCCTGGACAATGAAATCAGAATCGTAAGCCCCGGAACAATTCCGGGGCTTTTTTTATGCCCACTCACAAGAAGAGGTTTTATGAGCTTTAAAACATTCAAGTTCCACCCCGCTGTCGCGGCAGGCACAAGCGCCGCCGGATATATCGAGCCAACCCCCATCCAGTCCCGGGCAATCCCTTCGGTAATGGCCAAAAATGATTTAATCGGCCTGGCACAGACAGGAACCGGTAAAACAGCAGCCTTCGTGTTGCCCATCCTAAACCGTATCATTTCGGGTAAACGGGGGTCCACCCGGGCTCTGGTCGTGGCCCCCACAAGGGAACTCGTCGAACAAATTCACGGCACAATTGAAAATCTCGGGAGAAAAACAGGCCTGCGCAGCATGGCCATTTATGGCGGGGTGTCGATTGTTCCCCAGATCAAGGCGGCAAATAAGGCTGATATCATCGTTGCCTGTCCCGGCCGCCTCCTCGACCATATAGGACGGAAAACAGTTGATCTATCATCCTTGGAAGTGCTGGTGCTCGATGAGGCGGACCAAATGTTTGACATGGGCTTTTTGCCCGATATCCGCCGCATTTTGAAACAGATCCCGAAAAAACGTCAGACTTTGCTGTTTTCAGCCACCATGCCCAAGGAAATTCGCAAGCTGGCAGAGGAATGCCTGGCTGAACCTGTCATGGTGCAGGTCGGTATCACAGCACCGGCAAATACCGTCTCCCATGCCCTCTATCCTGTGGACCAGAAGCAGAAGACACCGCTTTTGCTGCAACTGCTTCAACAGACAGGTATCGGTTCGGTTCTGGTTTTCACGCGCACTAAGCACCGTGCTAAACGCCTCGGTGAACAGTTGAGTCGGGCCGGATTTAAAACGGCCTCGCTGCAAGGCAATCTATCCCAGAATCGGAGGCAGGATGCGATCAACGGCTTCAAAAACGGGACTTATCAAATCCTGGTAGCTACCGATATTGCAGCCCGCGGAATTGATATTGCCAATATTTCTCACGTGATCAATTACGACATTCCAAACACCCCGGACGCTTATATTCACCGGATTGGCCGGACCGGCCGAGCAGCTCGAACAGGCGAGGCCTTCACCTTGATCACGGCAGAAGACTTTCAAATGGTCAGGGCCATCGACCGGGTCATCGGTTCAAGGATAGAGCGCAGAATATTGTCTGATTTCAATTACAGCGCCGCTACAGCCCAAAGTGACTTTGGAAATGGAGCTTCAGAACATTGTTCAGGCCAAGCGAAGAAAAAGAAGAGTTTTGCGGCGGCGCACGAAAAGCAGCGCTTAAAGCGAAAGGCGAGGCGGTGTGCGCATTAAGATAAAAAGCAAGGTCATTTTCCGATACGCCAATCTCTCCACTACCCAAGGATGATGCA
>JAGYOT010000577.1 GCA_018399455.1 Desulfobacterales bacterium | reverse complement strand
AAAAACAGCCGGTAAATCTACCTTTTTTGCGAATTCCTGCCTACATCAGAGCCCATACGTTAACCGGCAGGCGCGGCTTTCTGATTTTAATGCCTTGACAGAAAACCTGTTTTCAAGTAGGTATCGGCAAATTCAAATTATTATGTCTGATTTTTACCGTTGCAATTTTGTAAAACTTAATTTTATGCCATACAACAGAACCGGGTGCAAGCAAAATTACAAGCATCCCGCTTTTATAAACTCATCAATACGATATTTTTATCTTTGAGGCGTACATGCCATATTGCCAGACCCTAAAGCTCGCTCCACCCACAGGGCGCGTTATAATAATAGTTGCATTTCTGCTGTTTGTTGGTCTTGGTTGTGCCGGCTCCCCCTTTTACTCCGGCATCAACGGGGACATCAATAAAACAACCGAGACTTCCGGCAATGCCGGAGAAACAGCCGCAGCCGCAGCCGAATCCGCCGGCTCTGATTCATCTCACCAAAATTCCGCTCCAGCCCCGATGAAAAACGATTCGGATAAGAGCCCCTATCTTCAGCCCATTCCCCTTGAAACCGTAGAGGAAGCCGAAACCGGAGAGTCCGAGGTTGTGTCTGAAAATGAAAAAGAGGCGGCCATTCAGGCCGATATTGATCACGCCCTCGAATACTATGAAGCCTCTCAGGACTTCTGGCACAAGGGAGAACTCGACAATGCCCTGCATGCACTGGACCAGGCCTACGATCAGATCATCAACGTTGAGACTTCAGAACTTCCCAAGTATATTCAGCAGAAAGATGATCTGCGATATATGATTTCCAAACGCATTCTGGAGATCTATTCTTCACGCCATACCACAGCCCAGGGCAATGGCTACGCCATTCCGCATGAAATGAATGAGCACGTCAAACGGGAAATTGATTTTTTTACCAAAGGAAAAGGGCGCAGCTTTTTTATTGACGCCTATAAACGTTCCGGGAAATACCGCCCTTATATTCTGGAGCAGTTGAAGAAGGCCGGACTCCCCGGAGAGCTGTCCTGGATTCCGCTGATTGAGAGCGGGTTTAAAATCAGAGCCTTCTCAAGGGCGAGGGCACTGGGGCTTTGGCAGTTTATCTCCTCGACCGGCTACAAATTCGGCCTGAAACGAAACCAGTATATTGATGAGCGACTGGATCCCTATGCCTCCACCCATGCCGCCATTGCCTACCTCAAAGAGCTGCACGGGATTTTCGGGGACTGGACCACGGTTATGGCAGGGTATAATTGCGGGGAATATCGGGTGCTTAAAACCATTCGAACAAAAAATGTCAACTATCTTGACAACTTCTGGGACTTATACCGCCTGCTGCCCCGGGAGACTGCCCGTTATGTGCCCAAATTCATGGCCACGCTTCATATCATAGACAACCTTGAAAAATATGGCATGGCGGATATTGAGGTCGATCCGCCGATCCGGTTTGAAACGGTTAACATTGAAAAGCAGGTGTATTTGAAAGATATTGCCGAGGCCTTGAGCATGGACAAGGATACGCTTATTGATCTCAACCCGGAACTCAGGTACAAGCTGTTACCGGACGAGACTTATGCGCTTAAAATACCGCCCGGCAAGCGGGAGCTTTTGCTGGCAAAACTCGAACATATTCCCGAATTTACCCAGACCACTCCAGGAATCGCCTATCATAGGGTCCGACGCGGCCAAACGTTGTCAACCATCGCCAACCTCTACCATACATCGGTGAACCAGATCGCTTTATACAACAACATTCGACGTCACAACTACATTGTT
>JAGYOT010000576.1 GCA_018399455.1 Desulfobacterales bacterium | reverse complement strand
CGCTGTCGGCATGGTGCTCTATCAGTCCGGGGATAAAGCCGCTTTCCGCACTATCGACGAAAACAACCGGCTGTTTTTTCGGCTGCATTATGCGTTTTAAACGGCGCGTACGCAGCCCCTTGTATGAGGATTATTCAAACCGCGCTGCCGTGTAGAACGGCAACCCAATTATGGACGCGCCGGAGCGCCGGGAACATTCGCCGTGATGTTAAACGGCAGGTTATAGATAAAAGAACCGATGCTTCCTCCTGCGTCATGGCTTTCATAGTCATCTGAGGAATGCCTTGCAAGGCGATATAAGAAGGATGAAAAAATCCCTTTCAGGGCATCATTAATCCCTCCCGGAGTAGAACCTCTCTTCCCGGCAGTGATAAAAAAATAACAAACAATGAAAAAGCCGGACGCGGCCGTGGCTGGAAAATTAACAGGCGGCTGTCGCGGTATTTGAGTCCCAACACGTAAAACAGGGAGGAGCTTTAATGGATGTATCAGTCAGGAAAGGCAGAAGGATCATCGCCGGGTTGGTTTTTTTGCTGGCTATGATGCCCGCGCTCAGCCAGGCGCATACGCTTTACATGAATGTCCTGGATAACGGGGACGGCACGGTAACGGTTGAGGGTCTGTTTTCCACGGGCGGCAGTGCAGCCGGTCTTCCCCTGATACTGGAAGACAATGAAGGAAATATCCTGAAAAAGATGAAAATGGATGAATTCGGGGAGGCAAGCTTTGAGAAGCCGGCTGTGCCTTATATCATTTTTCTGGACGGCGGCCCCGGCCACCGGGTCCGTCAGGAGGGGCCGCAAAAACAGAAATAAGAACTGATGGAATACGGTTAAAAACAAGATCAATACAAGCAAAGGAGAAATAGATGAAAAAGATTCAGAGCACGCTGGTTATCACCGCCTTAACCCTTTTTCTGTCAAGCAGCGCTTCCGCGCATTTTCTGTGGGTCAACTTAAACGAGTCCTTTGCCCATCCTCCGGGACATGCCATGGCATGCATGGGCTGGGGCCATTCATTGCCGCTTGATGACTTTCTCATATCCGAAGCGGGCAAAATCGACATCGGCACCTATGTTTTGATCGGGCCTGATAATGGCCGGACAGAGTTGGCACTGCCCGTGATCAAAAAGGAGAAACCGACCCGGACCCAAACCAATCTTAATGTCTTTTCAGGGGATCTGGGGCTCAGAAAAATCGCACTTACCGAAAACACCCAACCGGGAACCTATCAGGTGGTGGCGGCATCAAAGGCCAATTTTCTGACGGGCTATGTGGATAAGAACGGCAAAAGCCGGATGAGCACCAAACCCATGGATGAAATCAGGGATGCGCAGAAAATCAATTTTAGCACCCGCTACCAGGCCTTCGGCAAATCCTATATGACCATCGGAGAATGGAGTGAGCCGCCGGCCGCGCAATGCGCTCTTGAGATCATGCCCGCCTGTGATTTAAGTAATGTGCATGCCGGAGATATGCTCAATTTTGAAGCCACGCTCAATGATAAAAAACTGACCTGCAATATGCACGGCATGAACTACCTGTTTGCCGTAAGCAATACCTACGGTGGTCCGGACGGGTTTATGCTGGCCTCTTATATCATGGACGGCAGGGCCGGCATAAGAATACCCACGGCCGGGCAGTGGATGATCATCGCGATGGTGCAGAAAAACGTCTCTCAGGAAAACGATCTGAAAGCGCTTGCTGAAAAATGCCGCACCGTTCATTACATGGCCACAGTCACGTTAAATGTCAAGCCTTGATGGCTTTGCAAAAAGTCCGATAT
>JAGYOT010000575.1 GCA_018399455.1 Desulfobacterales bacterium | reverse complement strand
TTGAGCGCTATGTTGAAATCGGCAGGCAGGAGGGCGCGCAGCTTATCACCGGGGGTGAGCGGGCGGAAGTGCCCGGCCTGGAAGGGGGCTTTTACTATAAGCCAACGATTTTCGCCGAAGTTAATAACAGCATGCGCATCGCCCGGGAGGAGATCTTCGGGCCGGTGGTCAGTGTCATCAGGTTCAGCAGCGACGCGGATGCGGTGGCCATTGCCAACGATTCCATCTACGGGCTGGCCGGCGGGGTCTTTTCCAGAAACCACGGCCGGGCCGAACAGATCGCCCGCCGGATCAAAACCGGCACCATGTGGATCAACGATTATCACGCCTTCGGGGACTTCTGCCCGTTCGGCGGCTACAAGCAGTCCGGGATCGGACGGGAACTGGGCCACGCGGGGCTTGCCGAATATACAGAAATCAAGCGGGTGCATGTGGCCGCGGTCGCCGATCAAAAACGCAATTTCACCATGAAACTCTTATCTGATGATCCCCACATGACTCCTGTCCAGTATAACACGCCTACCCAGGTGATGGCCGGCCACGGAAGCCTGGCGGCCGTCTATCAGGAAGTGGTCCGCTTGGGCGGGAGTCGGGCGCTGGTATTGACCGATAAAGGTGTCAGGGAAGCAGGACTGCTTACCCTGATGGAGGATGCCCTGGGCGATTTATGCGTGGGAGTATTCGATACCGTTAAGGAGACTGAGCTTCCGACAGCGGATGAAGCCGCTGCCGTGGCGCGCGAAAAAGGTGTGGATATTATCGTAAGCCTTGGCGGCGGCAGCGTCATCGACACGGCCAAAGTGGTCTGCGTCGTTCTCAAAAACGGAGGCAAAGCAGACGATCACGTGGCCCTTATGCGGCTTACCGAGCCTCAGATACCGCACATCGCCATTCCTACGACAGCGGGAACAGGTGCCGAAGTGACCAACACGTCTGTGATTAAGAGCAAAACAGCCGGCCGCGTCGTCTATCTTATTGACACTTTTGTTATCCCCAACACCGCTATATTGGATCCCGTCTTTACCTTAGATCTCCCGCAGGGCCTCACCGCCACCACAGCCATGGATGCTATGACCCATGCCATTGAGGGCTTGACCAGCATTTGGGCCAATCCCATTTGTGACGGCCATGCCCTTCAGGCCATCCGGCTGATCCGGGAGAATCTGCCCAAAGCCATTGCCAATGGGAAAAATGAAGAAGCCCGTCTTAACCTGCAAGTGGCCTCAACGATAGCTAGTTGGGCATGGAGCAACTCCATGGTTGGAATAGCACATGCCATGGCTCACACTGTTGGGATGCTGGCCGATGTGCATCACGGCACTGCCTGCGGCATCGTGCTGCCTGCGGTCATGCGCTTCAATGTCGATCACGCAACCGAGAAGCTTGCCCTTGCGGCGCAGTCGCTAGGGCTTAGCATTAATGACATGGCAAAACGGGATGCTGCGCTAGCCGCCGCCGATGAAATTGAGAAGCTGATGAAGGCGGTGGGCCATCCCATGAAGCTCTCGGAAGTCGGGGTTACAGAGGAATCCCTCGCCATAGCCCCTTTCCACGCCATCGCCGATTCAGCGGCCCTTTTCAACGCCCGGCCGGTAAACGATCCCAATGAAATCGCCGAGCTCTACAAACAGGTTTATTGATTTTTTAGCGAAAATCGATGTAACCGGCTGACGGTTTCCCAAAGACGCCCTCCCCGCGGGCGTCTTTTTTTTTCCTAAACTGAGTGATTTTCAAATTTGCTGCAGATACAAGGAAGAAGCCTTGACTTTTAATACAAATTGAATATCA
>JAGYOT010000574.1 GCA_018399455.1 Desulfobacterales bacterium | reverse complement strand
AAAAACGGAGGTCAGCCGGATGGATTGGCAGCGTCTGGAGCGGCAGGTGGCTTTTATTCTGGAAATCGACCGGCTTAAAACGGTTTATCGTCGAACGTATTTGACCGACACCAGCCGTTTTGAGAATTCCGCCGAGCATTCCTGGCATATTGCGGTAATGGCAATGGTGATGGCCGAATATGCCAACAATCCGGCCATGGATTTGCTGAGGGTCCTTAAAATGCTGTTGATCCATGACCTGGTGGAAATCGATGCCGGTGATACCTTCGCCTATGACAAAGCGGCCCGGGAGGATAAGGCTGAGCGCGAACAGGGTGCGGCAGACCGGCTCTTCAGCCTCCTGCCTGAGGATCAGGCTGCTGAATTCCGAATACTATGGGATGAATTTGAATCCAGGAAAACCGGGGAAGCAAAATTTGCCGCCGCGCTTGACCGGCTGCAGCCCCTGCTGCACAATCTATACACGCACGGCAAATCCTGGCAGGAGCACGGCGTACGAAAATTTCAGGTCGTCTCGCTCAACCGGCACATGGCCGAGGGGGCGGCGGGCTTGTGGACTTTTGCTTCAAAATGGATTGAAAAGGCCGTCGAACAAGGTGATCTGGCGGAGTGACAGGACAAACTCCCGAACTCCCGGCGACAGGACTCGGAGCAATTCCCGGTGATGACGTTATAAAACAGACCATCGCTTTTCGTTCCTTTTTGCAAAAATACCGTACCAGCGGAATAAATCGCTTTTCACGAAGCCATTAAAAATCATCCACACAAGGGGGGTAAACTCATGAAAACCCTTATTACCGAGCTTTTCGGTATCGACTATCCCATTCAGTGCGGCGGCATGCTCTGGATCGCCACCCCGGAGCTGGCGGCAGCCATCAGCAACACCGGGGCCATGGGGAACCTGACCTCGGGCAATTACAACAGCGCGGATGAGCTCAGGGCCGCCATTGATAGGACCCGGGAGTTAACCTACAGACCCTTTATCGTCAACATCACCACCATGCCCTCCATTCGGCTGCCCACTCACCTGCTTATGGATTTTTTCGAGGTCTGCTGTGAAAAACAGGTCACGGCCATAGAGATCGCCGGAGCTCCGGTGGACTCGTTTCTGGGAAGTGATTTTATTCCCATGGCAAAAGAGGCCGGCGTCAAGCTGCTTCACAAAGTGGGAACGCTAAAACATGCGGTACACGCGGAAAAGGTGGGCTATGATGCTGTTACCGTCGCCGGTTTCGAGGAGGGCGGATTCCCGCACAAGGATAATGTGTCAACCATGGTCCTTTTGCCCCGGGTCCGGGAGGCGGTGAATCTGCCGATTCTGGCAGCCGGCGGAATTGCGGACGGCAAAAGCCTGGCGGCTGCCCTCATGCTGGGAGCCGACGGCGTCATGATGGCCACACGGTTTCTGGCTACACGGGAAAGCGGGGTCCACGAAAGCATTTACCGGCTGCTGCTGGAAAAAACGGAGACGGATACTGTGCTTCAACTCCAGTCCCTGCTGGCCGGCTTCGGACTTCAGATTCGGGCGCTTAAGAACCCGATCATGGAGCAGGTCGCCGAAATCGAGGAACAGGGCGGGGACCTGGGAGCGCTTTTGCCGCTGATATCCGGGGAACGGGCGAAAGCCGTATGGAAAGACGGCAATGTGGATGAGGCGATGCTGACTATCGGCCAGTCCGTTGGCCGGGTAAGGGATATCCCTTCTGTTGCGGATCTCATCCCCAGAATGCTCGCAGAAGCCGGAGAAGCTTTGGAAAGGGGCCGGCAGGCGCTGGCCTGAAACGTCATGGG
>JAGYOT010000573.1 GCA_018399455.1 Desulfobacterales bacterium | reverse complement strand
TCGGTTTCATCCGGGACAAAAACCAAAAGTCAGTTGGGGACTGCCGCCGGCTGCCGCCGACCTCCAGCCCGAAAGTCAAAATTGAAAAACAGCTCGCTTGCTAATAAACCGGAACGCCGATTGTTGTGAAGGGATTGCGAGGAAACGATGGAAGAGATACTGATTATAGACAATCCAGATAAGGACCAGAAAGCCGTATTTGATGAACTCAAACGTGAAGGCTATGCGGTCCGGCTGGCTGCCGTCAAAGCCGAAGAACTTAAAGGGCTGGATCCTTCCTCCTTCGAACTGGCCATCATTACACTGCACCCCGATATTCCAAGTGCCTGGGATCCGTACATGGCCTTTAAACGGTTCTTTCCGGACTGTCCGGTGTTTATTTATTTGGATTCCCATCCTTTGGAAAACCTGAAATCAGCCATCAAAAAATATATAAATCTGTGTGGCGTTTTACCACAAAAGCGCTTTAATAAGGCTTCGACCCCCGCAGCTGGCGGGGAAAACTGTTTGGCGGTGTCGTAAAAAGCGATTTATTCCGCTGCGGCGGTATTTTTGCAAAAAGGAACGAAAAGCGATGGTCTGTTTTATAACGTCATCACCGGTAGTTGCCCCGCTTCTTTGCAACAGAGGGAAACGCCCTGCGTCCGCAGATAGTTTCATATAGCGGGTTTACCGGATAAACAGGGCCCCTGAATCCGCCGCGGATCAGGTTGTTCATCAAAGCGGTCCCGATGCTTCCGGTTTTTCCGCTGGCCCCGATCACGGCAACAGATTTTGGCTGAAACATGCGGTCCATATTAAAAACTGTCATAATTCACCTGTTTTTTTAAATGATCCATACCGTATGATATCTTCCCAGCTGCACCACTTTCTGGCATACTCTTCCCATAAAAAATTCCCGAACCTTGGAATGGCCCCGACGACCGACGACAATGCTGCTGTAATTGCCGAATTCTGCCTCCATTACGATGGATCCGGAACGGGAATAGGCGCCCGTGATAATCTTATCTGAAATCGCTTCCGGTTTAACCCCGCCGGATATGAGCTTTTCCTTAAGCTCCTGGAAATGCTCCCGCATCCTGGACTCGGCGGTTTCAATTTTTGCCCCTGGCATGACAAACTCGGAATTGTCCATCGGGGTGGGCCCAAAGCCCCGGATCACGTTGAGAAGACCAACAGAATAGTTATAAGGGCCCAGGTATTCAGCCACATAATCCACGGCCCGGACGGCTCCCTCGGATCCGTCGACAGCAATGAGAACCTTGTTATTCTGCTCTTTTTGGCCTGCCACCTGAATCGGCAGGAATGTTATACTTGACAGCAGTTTTGAGGCGACACTGCCCATGGAGAGACCTTCCATCTGCCCCATTCCCCGGCGGCGGAGAACAACCGTGTTGTAGCCGGTCTGCGCTTCCTTTAGGATGTCCCTGGCAACCCCTTTTTCGCGGTCGTGGATTTTTACCTCAACTGAGGCGGGATTAAAGCCCTCATCAATCAGCCGTTTCCGGGCGAGTTCCATATAATCTTCAATTTTATGCCTTTTTTGCTTCTCCCAGGCTTTCAGCTCATGATAGACGTGGACACTTGACGGCTCTTTTTCGAGATCCCAGTAGCTTTCGGGAATGCCCGAAAAAACAGTATAGAGAATGAGCTTCATATCCCGAAACAGGGGCCCGCGGATTAAGTAATCCACCGTCATCAGGGAACGTTGGGACCCGTCCAGCAATACCAGTATTTTTTTTTGACCTGTCATGTTTCTCCTCCTTAGTCGATGGCGGCATAAAATCCTGTTT
>JAGYOT010000572.1 GCA_018399455.1 Desulfobacterales bacterium | reverse complement strand
CCCAATCCTGTTCCTTTACCACTTTTTTTGGTGGTAAAAAAAGGTTCGAAAACCCTTCCCATATTTTCCCGGGTCATCCCCTTTCCGGTATCACTGACAGTCAATCTCGTGTAAGGGCCCGGGCTCAGATCCGGATGACAGGATGCCGCCTTTTGATCGACATCAATGCCTGTCAGGGCCACCTCCAGCTTCCCCTCCCCCTTTCCGATGGCTTGTGCGGCATTGGTACACAGATTCATCAGCACCTGATATATTTGAGTGGGATCGGCCTTCACCACACCGGGGGAATCGGCGTCAAGAGTTTCGATGACTTCAATGTTTGAAGGCAATGAGGCCTTCAGGAGTTTAAGGGCCTCCTTGACCACAGGGGCGATCTTTATGGGCTCCCGCTTCTGTTCTCTCCGGCGGCTGAACGTCGTGATCTGCTTCACCAGTTCTCTTCCGTGTTTTGCCGCCTGAAGTACATCTTTCAGATACCTGTGGGTTTTGTCCTGTTCATCCGTCTGGTGAAGGACCAGCTCCGTGTTGAGCGTAATCGGCATGAGGATGTTGTTAAGGTCATGCGCGATGCCTCCGGCCAGTGTCCCCAGGGATTTCAGCTTCTGCGCCTGCAGGAGTTCAGCCTGCAATTGGTCGCGCTCCTGCTCGGCCCGGACCCGAGGGGAAATGTTGAGTGCGTTGTGGAATGGGCAAGGGACATTACCGAACAGAAGCGGGCAGAGCAAAAGCTTAAAGCTCTGGCCACCACTGACAGCCTTACCGGTCTCTGGAACCGCAGGTATTTTTGGGTTAAGGTAGCGCAGGAAATCAAGCGCGCCCTCCGGTATGGAGAAATTTTTTCACTTCTGATATTTGACATCGATGATTTTAAAAGCATTAATGACACCCATGGGCATGCTGCAGGCGACACTGTATTAAAACATCTGGCAATGATAATGAAGGCCAGTTTTCGCCATGCGGATTTTTCAGGACGCCTGGGCGGCGAGGAATTCGGGATTCTGCTGCCGGATACGGGAATTGATGATGCAATCGTGCTGGCCGAACGGCTGAGACTGGCCATAGAGAAAAAACCGGCAGTCTATAAAGGCACACGTATCGTTTTTACGGCAAGCATCGGCGTAGCCGGTTACCATCAGGGGATTGACCGCGTGGACCAACTGTTTTTTGAATCTGACAAGGCCTTATACAGGGCCAAAAACGGAGGCAAAAACCGTGTTCAAAAAACGGCACCGGATTAATCCGCCCGGTGCCGGCTTCCCACCGCAGCTATTCGGGAGCACTCAGATTTCCGAATGTTTTCGGGATCAGCTCAGTGAGCGCCGGATGAATGTGCTGGCCGGTGAACAGGGCCCCCGGCTGGCCTCCAATGGCCATGGCATTGGCCACCTCCTGTATCAGAATGGGGGCATGCGGGCCGATAATATGAAAGCCCAGGAGCCTGAGGCTTTCCTTTTCCAGGATGACTTTTGCCATGCCCCTGTCTTCCCGCATTGCGATGCCTTTTGCCACATCACTGTACCTGGCGGTTCCGACCAAAATCTCATGTGAGCGTCTCGCCTGCTCGGCTGTCAAACCTACTGCAGCCACAGGCGGCCAGGTAAACACCGCCCTGGGCACCGTGTCGTAATTCAGGGATTCCTGTCCATCTTTTACGGCGTTTTCCCAGGCGATGGCCGCCTCGTCATTGGCCGTATGGGTGAACATCTGCCTGCCATTGGCGTCTCCAAGTGCCCAGATCCCCTTCCGGCTGGTCTGAAGATAATGGTCGGTCCGGATAAATCCCTTTGCATCCGTCTGAATG
>JAGYOT010000571.1 GCA_018399455.1 Desulfobacterales bacterium | reverse complement strand
GAACTTTTTTCTTTGCCATCCCAAATCTGACTTTTTACGAGTGCGTCAACGTTTCCCCCTGAAAAAAAGCATATTCTTTGAAAACCGAAGTCTTGCAAAGAAATCGGTCAAGTGCTAATAGAATTGGTATGAAACCTCAAAAGAAATTCTTGTCCACCAAAGAGGTAGCCGAATTTATAGGCGTCAATGAAAAGATGGTCTATTCCCTGGTCTCGGACAAGGGCCTTCCGGCAACTAAAGTCACCGGCAAATGGCTTTTCCCCCGGTACCTGGTGGAACAATGGATCGAGGCCAACACGCTGAACTATCCCCAGTCCCTCTCGCCGCTGCCCCCTTATGAGGGGCTTCTCATTATTACCGGCAGTAATGATCTTCTGCTGGAGCGGACCATCTCGATGTTTAACCGCCGCTTTGATAATGAGATAGCCGTCTTTGCCAATCTCGGCAGCCTGGGCGGCCTCCGGGCGCTTCGGCAGAATCTCTGCCATATGGCCAGCAGCCACTTGCTGCAGGAAAACGGCATCGAATACAATTTTGACTTTGTCGATCAGGAATTGACCAACCGACCGGCCGTGGTCAACTTTTGCCGGCGTGAACAGGGCATCCTGCTGCAGCGCGGAAACCCGAAAGCCATACAATCCATAAAGGATCTGGAACGATCCGGCATCCGTATCGTTAATCGATCGCTGGCAACCGGAACGCGACTTTTGCTGGATCGTGAACTAAATAAAGCAGGCATCAATGGGGAATCTATAGAAGGCTATCAAAAGGAAATGGCCACACATTTGGAGATTGGCCTTGAGGTGCTCGCCGACAGGGCAGATGCCGGTCCTGCCATCAGACCCGTGGCCGCAATTTTAGGCCTTGATTTTATGCCGCTTCGGTGGGAGCGATATGATCTGCTGATTGCAAAAGAACGATTCTTTGACAAGGGCGTGCAGAATTTTCTCGGCATGCTGCTGGATCCAGAGTTCAGGAACATGGCCCGGGCGCTGGAGGGATATGACACAAGCGTATCAGGCAAAATGGTTTATCCCCCGGATGAAGGCTGAACAGAAAAGCCCGGAAAACCTGTTTGAGCCCGCGCCATACGTAAATAACGGGCATGTTCAGACGATAATAAGCAGTCTTAAGGTTCGGCGTCCGCTGATTTCACATCGATCCCGCGCCATGCTGAACGCGGCCCTCCCCCGAATCCTTGACTGCGGTGAAGGCACGCGCCTGATGGGCTATTACTCCCCGCACCGGCAGAATCCTGCGCCTGATCTCTGCGTTTTGATCCATGGATGGGAAGGCGATTCCAACTCCACCTATCTTGTCTCTGCGGCCGGACACCTTTGGCAGCAGGGCTACGATATCTTCCGGCTAAACCTCAGGGACCACGGACCCACCCATCACCTGAACCAGGGCCTGTTCCATGCCTGCAGGCTGAATGAAACCATCGGCGCCATGAAATGGATACAGGAGACCTTTGCCTTCCGGCGGCTTTTTCTGGTCGGGTTTTCCCTGGGCGGCAATTTTGCCCTGCGCATCGGTGCGAATGCACGCAAGGCAGGGCTTCGAATAGAACAGATCGTTGCCGTATGTCCCGTACTGAACCCGGAGCATACGGTTGAGGCCCTGGCACAAGGCTTTCCTCTGTATCACTGGTACTTCCTAAGAAAGTGGCGGCGATCCCTTAAGCTTAAACAAAACCTGTTTCCGGGTCTTGTGGACCTTGGAGAAATTCGTCACCACAAAAGCATCCGCACGCTTACTGAATACTTTGTGAGGC
The DNA here is from genome assembly GCA_018399455.1 of Desulfobacterales bacterium. Lineage (GTDB taxonomy): Bacteria > Desulfobacterota > Desulfobacteria > Desulfobacterales > Desulfosalsimonadaceae > M55B175. The sequence goes on along the minus strand of JAGYOT010000571.1, from coordinate 35 downwards.
GTTACACGGAATTTGACTGTGCAGACGATTACTTT
>JAGYOT010000570.1 GCA_018399455.1 Desulfobacterales bacterium | reverse complement strand
TTCCAACGTCATGACCGGAAATAAATGCGCCTCGGGCACCGGGGAATTTTTTATGCAGCAACTCCGGCGCATGGATGTCTCTCTTGAAGAGGCGGCGCAATGGTCGGTGACAACAGAGCCTTATGCAGTTTCCGGCCGCTGTTCGGTTTTTTGCAAATCAGACTGTACGCATGCAATCAACAAAGGGGTCCCCAAGGCGAGGGTAACCGCGGGTTTGTGTCGGATGATGGGCAATAAAATTCTTGAGCTGCTGAAAAAAGTCGATCGTCAAAACATTATGATTGTGGGGGGCTGCAGTCGCAATCAAATGATGGTTGCGCATCTTGAAAAGATAATATCCGGACTTTTGATTCCTGAAGCGGCACCGTATTTTGAAGCGCTGGGAGCGGGGCTATGGGCCTTAACCCACGAAACCAAGCCATGCCCTGATTTGAAACACCTTTTTCACTCTCATGCAGCATCGTTTGATATTCTGCAGCCGCTTTCAAACTTTCGGGACCAGGTTGCCTTTAAATCCATGAAAAAGGAGACTGTACAGCCGGGAGATACCTGCATTCTTGGCCTTGATGTGGGCTCGACAACAACCAAGGCAATTCTGCTCAGAAAATCCGACAATTCCATGCTGGCCTCCATATACAGGCTAACCGATGGCGATCCTGTGGGCGCATCGCGGAAATGCTATGAAAGCATTCTGGAACAGGTTAAACGGAGCACGGATCCCGCAGAAATTCGAATCGAAGGTCTTGGCGTATGCGGCTCGGGCCGTCAGATTGCGGGTCTCCATGCCCTGACCGACGGCATTATTAATGAAATCATTGCGCATGCGGCCGCAGCCGTGCATTTTGACCCTGAAGTGGACACCCTGTTTGAAATCGGAGGCCAGGATGCCAAATACACTTATATTACCGCTGGCGTACCATCGGACTACGCCATGAACGAAGCGTGTTCAGCCGGCACGGGCTCCTTCCTGCAGGAGTCCGCTTATGAAACCCTGGGTATAGCCGTGGACGAGATTGCGGCTGTGGCCATGAAAGGCGAAAGGCCGCCGAATTTTAACGACCAGTGTGCGGCGTTTATCTCATCAGATATTAAAACCGCCATCCATGAGGGCATTGAGGCCCCTGATATTGTGGCCGGCCTTGTCTATTCCATCTGCATGAATTATACGAACCGTGTAAAGGGAAACCGTCCTGTGGGGGAAAAAGTGTTTATGCAGGGCGGTGTCTGCTATAACTATGCCGTTCCGCTTGCCATGGCCGCTCTTTCGGGAAAGCCCATTATAGTACCTCCCGAACCCGGCTTAATGGGCGCTTACGGTGTTGCCCTGGAAATCAAGAAACGCATTGACATGGGTCTGATGACGCCCCGGGTGTTTGATCTTCAGACCCTTGCGGATCGGGAGGTTAAATACCGAAACTCTTTTATCTGCAAGGGCGGGAAGGAAAAATGTGATCGGGGCTGCGAGATTAATGTCATTGAGATAAACGGTAAGAAATATCCCTTCGGCGGGGCCTGCAACCGCTACTATAACCTGCGCTTCAACCTTTCCTATGATGTGAGCCGGTTGGATCTGATCAAAATCCGGGAACAACTGGTTTTTGACACTTTCGGTGTGCCCGAAGACCTGAGAGGAAGGCTGTCAAGGGGAAAAGTCGGGATCAACAAGAGCTTTCTGGTCAATACCTATTATCCCCTGTACGCCAATTTTTTTGCCGGTATCGGTTTTGAGCCGGTTCTGCCGAAAGCGCCGGCAAGCGAGGGCATTGATCGACGCAATGCCGCTTTCTGCCATCCGGCAGAGCTTTCCCACGGGTTTTTT
>JAGYOT010000057.1 GCA_018399455.1 Desulfobacterales bacterium | reverse complement strand
ACCGGGTCCTTTGACGACAAGCAGGATGTGCTGCTGAACCGCGAGATTAAGGTTTTTGTGGAGGATCGGCTGGAAACCTGCTTTATGCTCAATGCGGCCGGGATTCTGCCGATTGTTTACAAACAGCCCTGGAACCGAAAGCCGCATCCGTTCTCTGAAGTTGAAAACTGGCAGGATATCGAGTCCCTTATAGACTTTCGATGAATGAAACGTCCTTATATAGGTTGATTCAACAGTTTGTTGATTTCCTTTCCATTGAAAAGGGCTATTCAGCAAATACGTGTCGGGCATACGCCCATGACCTGGGTGATTTCCTGCAGTACTTTAGTCAGAACCGGGCCCTGCCCATAACCGGAGACACTGCGCCGGATGTCGATGCAACCGATGTCGAGGCGGCAGGAGCGATGATACTGCGCAGCTATCTGGGCAGCCTTCACAAGCAGGGGCTTAAAAAAACCTCAATTGCCCGCAAAATCTCCTCCATCCGGTCGTTTTTCAATTTTCTCGAGAGGTACGGGGTGATCCGGCAGAACCCGGCGGGGAAGGTTTTAACGCCCAAGCAGGAAAAACCGGTGCCGGCTTACCTGACCGTGGATGATGTATTCCGGCTGCTGGATGCCGTTGATACAGGGACGCTGATCGGCAAGCGCAACCGGGCGATTCTGGAGACCCTGTATTCAACCGGCATACGGGTCTCGGAACTGGTGGGACTGAATCGGGAACACGTGGATTTTTCGACAAAATCATTGCGTGTGTTGGGAAAGGGCAATAAAGAGCGGATTGTCCCGATCGGGAAAAAAGCGCTTTCCGCCATTGAAGCGTATCAGGCCGAGCTTGCTGCAAAAAAAAAGATTGCAAAAAAAAGCCATTCGGCGCTTTTTTTAAACAAAAACATGGGGCGGCTGACCACCCGCTCCGTGGCCCGGGTCGTGGATAAGGCGGCGATTACAGCAGGGCTTTCCGTACCGGTATCTCCGCATGATCTGAGGCACTCGTTTGCGACCCATATGCTGGATGCGGGACTTGATTTAAGGGTGGTCCAGGAGCTTCTGGGGCATAGTCAGCTTTCAACCACGCAGAAATATACCCACGTTAGCATGGATCGGTTAATGGCGGCCTATGACCAGGCGCATCCACGAAAGTAATAATGAAAAAGGCGGATTGAAATGACGCAGATGCACGGCACAACCATCCTGGCGGTTCGATATAACGGCAAGGTGGCCGTAGCCGGAGATGGGCAGGTAACGCTGAACAATTCGGTCGTCAAGCATAATGCCAAAAAGGTGCGGCGGATTTATAACGATCGCATTGTTGTGGGCTTTGCCGGCGCTACAGCGGATGCGCTGAACCTGACCGAAAGGCTGGAAGGAAAGCTTGAGCGCTATAACGGCAACCTGATCCGTGCGGCTGTGGAGCTCGCCCGCGACTGGCGAACGGATAAATACCTGCGAAGACTGGAAGCCATGATGATTGCGGTTGATGCCGAACAGATGCTTTTGATCTCCGGAAACGGGGATGTGATAGAACCGGACGAGGGCGTAATCGCAATCGGCTCCGGCGGGGTGGCTGCCCATTCTGCAGCGGTTGCCCTTTTAAACCATGCGGATTTAAAAAATTTTGATGCCCGCCGAATCGTTGAGGCGGCAATGGCGATCGCCGGAAGTATATGTATCTATACCAACAATTCGGTCACGATTGAGGAATTGTAATATTAATTAAAAAGCAGACTGATATATGAGTGATTTAAAACCCAATGACATTGTAACCGAACTCGATAAATACATAATCGGCCAGGACAAGGGCAAACGATCGGTGGCCATCGCCCTTCGCAACCGATGGCGGCGGCAGCAGGTCGATCCGGAGCTTCGCGAGGAAATCGCGCCGAAAAACATTATTCTGATCGGGCCCACAGGGGTCGGCAAAACCGAGATTGCCCGCCGGCTGGCACGGCTCACGGATTCACCTTTCAGCAAGGTGGAGGCCTCCAAGTTCACGGAGGTGGGCTATGTGGGCCGGGATGTGGAATCCATGGTCCGGGATCTGCTTGAGATGACCATTAATCATTTGAAAGCCCGGGAGCAGGATGCGGTTCAGGAGAAAGCCCGGGAAATCGCAGAAGAGCGCATGCTGGATTTGCTGCTGCCCGCGCCGCGAGACCGCAGAAGCCGTCATTCAGATCAGTATACGGGCAGTGGCGCGGACGAGGATACGATTGATATGGATAAGCCCCGTGAGGCAGCACCTACTGAGGCCGGCCGCGCCTCAACCAGGGAAAAATTCCGGCGGATGCTCCGGGACGGCAGCCTTGATGAGCGCTACGTGGATATGGAGGTTCAGAGCCATGCCATGCCCATGGTAGAGATTTTTTCCAACGCGGGGATGGAGGAGATGGGGATCAACATGCGCGACATGCTGGGCAATTTCATGCCCAAGGGCCCGTCCAAGAAGCGTAAAATGAAAGTCGCCGAAGCCATGTCGGTTTTATGCCAGGAAGAAGCCCAGCGACTGGTGGATATGGACAAGGTGGTCAGTGAGGCCATTGAAAAGGTGGAGCAGTCCGGAATCATATTCCTGGATGAGATTGACAAAATTACCGGCAAGGAGGGCGGCGGCTCCGGCCCCGATGTATCGCGGGAAGGTGTTCAGCGCGATCTTCTTCCCATAGTGGAGGGAACCACGGTGACAACGAAACACGGGCCCGTAAAGACCGACCATATCCTGTTTATTGCATCCGGGGCATTTCACACGAGCAAGCCCTCGGACCTGATCCCGGAACTCCAGGGGCGGTTCCCGATCCGGGTGGAACTGGACTCCCTGGGCCGCAATGAATTTACCCGTATTCTGACGGAGCCGAGAAACGCGCTTATCCTTCAGTATATTGCGATGCTGAAAACCGAAGGCATTAATCTCCGCTTTGAAGATGAAGCCATATCCGAGATCGCCGCTTTCGCCGAACAGGTCAACAATCAAACGGAAAATATCGGCGCCCGGAGGCTGCACACCTTAATGGAGCATCTGCTGGAGGATCTCCTGTTTGAAGCCCCGGACACACAGGATCGCGATATCACCATCGATAAAGCCTATGTGGATGAAAAGCTGAGGGATATCAAGGAAGACGAGGATCTGACCCGCTATATTCTCTAGGGTCATTACTGACACGGGACCGGGGAAACAAACGCAAAGCGATCGGAAAACATGACGCCCAGCACCGCTGACATACTCATTGAAGCGCTGCCATACATCCGGTTTTTTTCCGGGATGACCATTGTGGTCAAATACGGCGGCCACGCCATGGTGGAAGAACAGTTAAAAATTGATTTTGCCCGGGACATCACGCTGATGAAATATGTCGGCATCAATCCCGTGGTGGTGCACGGCGGCGGACCGCAGATCAATACCGTGCTTGAGCAGATGGGGATCTCGCCCCGGTTTGTCAGCGGGATGCGGTTTACCGATGAGCAGACCATGGATGTTGTGGAAATGGTGCTTGGCGGAAAGGTTAATAAATCGATTGTGGCTCAGCTCAACCAGCAGGGAGGGCGTGCCGTGGGGCTTTGCGGAAAAGACGGAGGGCTCATCGAGGCAGAGAAGCTCCAAATCATGCATCAGCCGGATGAAACCAAGCCGCCTGAGATTATCGATCCGGGTCTGGTCGGCGATGTCACCCGGGTCAACCCCATGATTATTCAGACACTTACCCGCCAGGGATTCATTCCGGTCATCGCCCCGGTGGGGGTGGGCGTCCATGGAGAAACCTACAACATCAATGCGGATCTCGTGGCCTCCAAGCTGGCAGGTGCGCTTTCCGCCGGGCGCTTGATTTATCTGACGGATGTGGATGGGCTCCTGGACAACGCAGGAAACCTGATTACATCCATTGGTGAGGCAACGATCAAACAGATGCTTAAGGATAACAGCATTTCCGGCGGCATGATCCCCAAGATCGAATATGCGCTGGATGCTCTGCACAATCGGGTGGAAAAGGTCCAGATTATCAACGGGACCCGGCGCCATGCGCTTATCCTGGAACTTTTCACAGACAAGGGCATAGGCACGGAAGTAACCCAATAACCACTTATGAGATGAACCATGAACAATGATATAATCAGTCGGGCGGACACCGTTATTGCCACCACGTATAAACGTTTTCCGATTGTGATAGAGAGCGGCCGCGGCTGCACCCTGTGGGATACAGAAGGCAGGAAGTATACCGACTTTGTGGCCGGCATTGCCGTCTGCTGTCTGGGCCATGCCGTGCCGGAGATTGCGCGTGCGCTGTCGCGGCAGGCGGAAAGACTTTTTCACGTCTCCAACCTCTATTACACCGTCCCCCAGGTGGAGCTGGCCGAGTGGCTGGTAAAGCACAGTTTTGCAGACCGGGTATTTTTCTGCAATTCCGGGGCGGAGGCCAATGAGGCGGCCATAAAGCTTGTCCGAAAATATTTTAATGACCGCAAAGAAACCGGTCGTCATCGAATCATCGCCATGGAGCAGTCGTTCCACGGCCGCACTTTTGCCACCCTTTCGGCTACCGGGCAGGAAAAAATCCGCAAAGGCTTTGATCCGATCCTGACCGGGTTTGATTTTGTTCCGTTCAACGATGTTGAGGCTTTAAAAAGGCAGATCAACGAAGATACCTGTGCGGTCATGATTGAGGCCGTGCAGGGTGAAGGCGGGGTGCGCTGCCCGTCTCCCGGCTACATCGAAGGGGTTAGAAAAACCTGCGATGAGACCGGCACGCTTCTTATTTTTGATGAGGTGCAGACCGGCATCGGCCGCACCGGCAGGTTGTTTGCCTATGAGCATTTTGATGTGACACCCGACATTATGACGCTCGCCAAGGCGCTGGGAAACGGGCTCCCCATCGGGGCCATGACCGCCAGGGAGGAGATCGCCCGGGCATTCCAGCCCGGCTCCCATGCATCCACCTTCGGCGGGACCCCGGTAATCACGGCAGCCGCTTTGGAGGTGCTGCGAACCATTGAAAGAGAAAATGTTCTGGGCCATTGCCGTGAAATGGGACAGTATTTCAAGGCGCAGTTGAAGGATCTCCAAAAGCGGCATTCCGTCATTGCGGAGGTCCGCGGTTTGGGTCTGATGCTCGGGATGACGCTTACCATTGAGGGAATGCCGGTGGTTCAGGCCTGCATGGAAAAAGGTTTTTTGATCAACTGCACCCAGGAAAAGGTGCTCCGGTTCGTCCCGCCGCTGGTTATTTCAAAGGCGGAGATTGACGGGCTGATTGCATGCCTGGATGGAATTTTTCAAGGCTATTCCTGAAAACCATGTAAGAAGGAGCTTTCATTGAACAAGGACCTTTTAACCCTGGCGGCACTCGAAGCCCGGGATATGGATATGCTGTTTGAACGGGCGCTGGCCATGAAAGACCGGCAGAAAAAGGGGATTGCCGACAAATTGATGACCGGCAGGTCCCTGGGCCTGGTCTTTGACAAGCATTCAACCCGGACGCGGCTTTCCTTTGAAGTGGCGGCCATCCAGCTGGGAGGCGTATCCATTTTTATCAGCAGCAGGGACACGCAGATGGCCCGCAATGAACCGGTAAAGGATACGGCCCGGGTGCTTTCCCGTTACCTGGATGTAGTGGCGATCCGTACTTATTCCCAGGCTTATCTGGAGGAGTTTGCCGAAGCCGCGGATATTCCGGTGATCAACGCCTTAACAGATCTCTACCATCCCTGCCAGGTCCTGAGCGATCTGTTGACAGTGATCGAGAAAAAGGGCGGTTACAAGGGGCTCAGAATCGCCTGGGTGGGAGACGGCAACAACATGGCGCATTCCTGGATCAACGCGGCGGCCGCCCTGGATTTCACTTTGACACTGGCATGCCCGCCGGGCTACCATCCGGATGATGCTGTTTTGAGCGCCGCCCGGAGCCGCGGCGGAAAAGTCGAAGTGACCGAGGACCCCCATGAGGCGGCGCGCAATGCGGATGTGGTGAATACGGATGTCTGGGCCAGCATGGGGCAGGAGGGTGAGCAGGAAACCCGCAGGGCGGTCTTTCAGCCCTATCAGGTCAATTCCGGTCTTATGGCCGAAGCCGCTGCCGATGCCATTGTCATGCACTGCCTGCCCGCCCATCGCGGGGAGGAAATCACCGAAGACGTCCTTGAGGGACCCCGGTCCGTGGTCTGGGATCAGACCGAAAACAAACTGCACATGCACAAAGCGATACTTGGGGTGCTGTTAAAATGATATTGTCAAAACGTTGAATCATGCACAAGGAGCGGCAATTTTGAATAAACATGTCAACAAGGTGGTTTTGGCCTATTCGGGAGGGTTGGACACCTCGGTGATCCTTAAGTGGCTCATTGAAACCTACGACTGCGAGGTCGTGGCGTTCTCCGCGGATATCGGCCAGGAGGAGGAGCTGGATCATCTGGATGAAAAAGCCAGAAAAACCGGTGCAGCCAGCGTATATATTGATGACCTGCGGGAGGAGTTTGTAAGGGATTACGTGTTTCCCGCATTTCGTGCCAATGCGATTTATGAAGGCCAATACCTCCTGGGAACCTCTCTGGCCCGGCCCCTTATTTCGAAACGTCAGATGGAGATTGCGGCACTTGAAGGCGCGGATGCGGTCAGCCACGGGGCTACAGGCAAGGGAAACGATCAGGTGCGCTTTGAGTTGAGCTATTATGCCATCAATCCGGCCATAAAAGTTGTTGCCCCCTGGCGGGAATGGGATCTGAATTCCCGAAGCGCCCTGATGGCATTTGCTGAAACGCATGGCATTCCTGTCCCAACCACAAAGGACAAGCCCTACAGCACGGATCGCAACCTTCTGCATATCAGCTATGAGGGCGGAATCCTGGAGGATCCCTGGAATCCGCCGCCGGAGGATATGTTTACCCTGTCCGTTTCTCCCAAGGCGGCCCCTGACATGCCGGAAGAGCTGGAGCTTCAGTTTGAGAAGGGAAATCCGGTGGCCATAAACGGAGAAAGACTGTCTCCGGCGTCTTTGCTTGCACAGTTGAACAAGATGGGCGGGCGCCATGGCATCGGCCGGGACGATATTGTGGAAAACCGGTTTGTGGGCATGAAATCCCGGGGCGTTTATGAAACCCCCGGCGGGACGATTCTCCGCAAAGCGCATATGGCGATGGAGTCCATCACCATGGACCGGGAGGTCATGCATCTTCGCGATTCCCTGATTCCACGGTATGCGGAGATGATCTATTACGGGTTCTGGTTTTCACCCGAGCGGGAAGTGCTCCAGAAAATGATTGACGACACCCAGGAAAAAGTCAGCGGCCTGGTTCGACTGGAGCTTTACAAGGGCAGCTGCCGGGTGCTTGGCCGAAAGTCCAGGGAATCCCTGTACAACGAGGACTTTGCCACCTTTGAGGATGACTCGGTTTACCGGCAGAAGGATGCGGAAGGCTTTATCCGCCTGAATGCCCTGCGGCTCCGCATCAACAAACTGATGGAGCAAAAGCGTTAAAATAAGCGCTGATGCTCCAAGGTGCTGCCCTTATCGGGGAGAGACTTCATCCCGTCCCCGGCACGCGTTTTCAAATACAGCAGAAGGCAGTTAAATGGCAGACAAACCCTGGGACGGACGGTTTTCTGAGCCCACCGACAAGGCGGTGGAGCGTTTTACCTCCTCCATTGAAATCGACCGGCGCCTTTACCGTCATGATATCGAAGGCAGCATTGCCCATTGCCGGATGCTTGCAAAGTGCGGCATTATCGCCGATCAGGAAGCAGAGGCCATTGTTTCAGGCCTTGAGGCGGTCCGCAAAGAGATCGAGAATGGGGAGTTTGTCTTCACCGATCGTCTTGAAGACATTCACATGCATGTGGAGGACCGGCTGGCCGCCCACGTGGGGGATCTGGCCAAAAAGCTCCATACCGGCCGGAGCCGAAACGACCAGATCGTTCTTGATGCCCGGCTTTATCTGCGCGGGGAAACCCGGGCCGTCATTAAGGGGCTGATGCGGTTAAGGCGGGCACTGCTTGATTTCGCGGCCGTACACAGCGATGCGGTGCTGCCCGGCTATACGCACCTGCAAAGGGCTCAGCCGGTGCTTCTGGCTCATCATCTGTTGGCCTACTATGAGATGTTTTCCAGGGATACCGAGCGGTTTCGGGAGGCCCTGGAGCGGATCAATGTCATGCCCCTGGGCGCTGCGGCCCTTGCCGGTACAACTTATCCGATTGACCGTTTCTATGCCGCCGAGCTGCTGGGGTTTCCCAAAGTAGCTGAAAACAGCATGGATGCCGTCTCTGACCGGGATTTCATGATGGAGTTTTTGTCCGCGGCGAGCATTTGCATGATTCATTTTTCCCGGATTTCAGAAGAACTGGTCCTCTGGTCGTCAAGCGAATTCCGGTTTATTGAAATCTCTGATGCCTTTACTACGGGCAGCAGCATCATGCCGCAGAAAAAAAACCCGGATGTTCCTGAATTGGTGAGGGGAAAATCCGGCCGGGTGATCGGCAGTCTGGTCTCGCTTCTCACGCTCATGAAATCTTTGCCGCTCGCCTATAACCGCGATATGCAGGAGGACAAAGGGCCGCTTCTGGATGCTGTGGAAACTCTTCAGTCCTGCATTGATGTCTACTGCCGGATGATTCCGAATATTCGGGTGAACCGGGAGGTCATGGCAGAGGCCGCCCGAACCGGATATCTGAATGCGACGGATCTGGCCGATTATCTGGCGGTCCGGGGCATGCCGTTTCGTGAGGCTCATGGATGCGCAGGCCGGGCGGTTACGTATGCCCTGGGAAAAGGCAAAGAGCTTCATGAATTGACACTGGATGAATTGAAATCCTTTTCATCGCTGTTTGAAAATGATAT
>JAGYOT010000569.1 GCA_018399455.1 Desulfobacterales bacterium | reverse complement strand
TCCGCCGGAACTCCGATCTGATCCCGCCATATGTTATAAGCCTCGTCATCTTCGGTATAGACAGAAACCCAGAGCTTTTCCGGGAGAAGTCCATACTCGTTCACCAGAAGATCCCAGCAATACTCGATGGCTTTTTCCTTAAAATAGTCGCCGAATGAAAAATTACCCATCATCTCGAAAAAGGTATGATGCCGGGCTGTATACCCCACGTTTTCCAGATCATTGTGTTTTCCCCCGGCGCGCAGGCACTTCTGGGAAGTCGCCGCCCGGGTGTAGTCCCGCTTCTCCTCTCCGAGAAAAACCCGTTTGAACTGGACCATTCCGGCGTTAGTAAACAAAAGGGTCGGGTCGTCCTGCGGCACGAGCGATGAGCTGCGCACGATCTGATGGTTGTGCCGGCGGAAATAATCAAAAAACCGTTTGCGTATTTCGTCTCCAGTCATGCCATCTCCAGGGTTTGTTATTGTTTTTCAGCAGCGGCTTCCGCTTCTTCCGGCGACTCCCTGACCTCGGCCAAGCCAATTGCTGCCTTAACCTCTCCCAGGATCTTGTCAAAATAATCCGGATGATCCCTAAAAAACTTCTTGACGTTCTCCCGGCCCTGGCCGATACGCTCCCCGTTGTAGGAATACCAGGAGCCGCTTTTTTCAATCACTTCGGCTTTCACGCCCATGTCCAGCAAATCCCCTGCAACTGAAATCCCCTCGCCATAGGTAATGTCGAACTCAGCCTCCTTAAACGGGGGAGCCATTTTGTTTTTCACCACCTTGGCCTTGGTCCGGTTGCCCACGACCTCCTGGCCGTCTTTTATGGACCCGGTGCGCCTCACTTCAATCCGGACCGACGAATAAAACTTCAAGGCATTGCCGCCGGTGGTGGTCTCCGGGTTGCCAAACACCACCCCGATTTTCATTCGAAGCTGATTGATAAAAATCAGCGAGGTCCTGGTCTTGCTGATGGTTGCGGTCAGCTTTCGAAGCGCCTGGGACATGAGGCGTGCCTGGAGGCCCATATGAGAGTCTCCCATTTCCCCCTCGATTTCCGCCCGCGGCACCAGGGCCGCTACCGAATCAATCACCAGAATGTCAATGGCGCCGCTTCTGACAAGCATATCGGCAATCTCCAACGCCTGCTCTCCCGTATCCGGCTGGGAAACCAGGAGTTCATCGCAGTTAACCCCCAACTTTCTCGCATATGCGGTATCCAGGGCATGCTCGGCGTCAATAAAAGCGGCAATTCCCCCTTTTCTCTGGGCTTCTGCAACGGCATGCAGGGCAAGCGTAGTTTTGCCGGAAGCTTCCGGACCGTATATTTCTGTCACCCGGCCCCGGGGGATGCCGCCGATGCCCAAGGCCTTATCCAGTGCCAGGGAACCAGTTGAAATCACAGGAACATCGATAATAGCCTGGCCTCCCAGTTTCATGATGGAGCCCTTGCCGAACTGTCGTTCAATCTGACTGATGGCGGTTTCGACAGCCTTTTCCTTTTCCGTGTTCTGCGTCATAACGCCTCCTGCTCATAAACATATTCGACGACCCGGGTAAAATTTCTTCCGAACCATCGCAGACCGGCTGCGGCAAGCCGTTTCGTTCAAACATCCAGGGCTTGCCCCGCTCCCACCGGCACCCGCGCCAATTCCCGATACTCCGGCCCGGCGGGCGATAACCGGCTTTGGTACAGATAAAGGCAATCACAGACAAAGGCCCGGGACACCACCTGTCCGTATCGACTTACCGCATCTACCAGAGCCTCCGGGTTAACCCGGCCTTTCACCCGACCAAGCGTCAAATGTCCCTTAAAACGCCGGCCTTCTTTTTCAAAACCAAAGG
>JAGYOT010000568.1 GCA_018399455.1 Desulfobacterales bacterium | reverse complement strand
GAACCTGTTTTATTGAATCGGGCAGGAGGCCTGGCAATGGAAGAATTGACACATCTGGATGAAATTGTTCGGACGATTATTGACTTTCTGGTTCAATACAGCTTTCAGATTCTGGGCGCTGTTATTGTTCTGGTTATCGGGGTGCTTATCGCCCGCTGGGTATCCCGCCTGGTGGTAAAGCTCTGCGAGAAAGCGGACCTGGATTTGACCTTGACCAAATTCCTGGGCCAGGTCATCAAAGTCCTGGTTCTAACCTTTGTATTGATCGCTGTGATAAGCAAGTTCGGTATTTCCATAGCTCCAATCATTGCCGCCCTTGGCGCTATCTTGTTCGGGGCGAGCTTTGCCGTGGCCGGGCCGTTGTCCAACTATGGCGCCGGTTTGGTTATTATCCTGACACGCCCGTTTGTGGTTGGCAATACGATCCAGGTGAAGGATGTGAGCGGTGTGGTTGAAGAGGTCAAGCTGGCTGCAACCGTTCTTTCCACCGAAGACGGCGAGGAGATCACCATTCCGAACAAACACATAGTGGGCGAGGTGTTGACCAATTCTTTTGGCTGCCGTATTGTCGAAGGCCGGGTGGGTATTTCCTTTGCCGATGACGCCGAAAAAGCTATCGCAGTTATCCGTGGAGTGATCGAATCCTTCAGTCGGATTCCGAAAGATCCGGCGCCCATTGTAGGAATTGAGGCATACGGGGATTCGGCGGTCAATATCGGGATGCGCTACTGGGTCCCGACAAAGGACTACTATAAAACCCTGTATGCGGTAAATCTGTCGGTCTACCAGCAATTGAAATCCGCCGGCATTACGATTCCATTTCCCCAGCATGATATCCATATCCGGTCCCGGGAGGCAGGCAGCACCATATAGTCAGATTCCCTGCTGTTTATCAGGGTTTCAGTCCCTCTCCGGCGCTACCAGGAGGATGCGCAGGTCCATTACATTTGCGGCCTGGGAAGGGGCATAAGAGCGGACCCGCCTCCTGAGATCAGACAGATGACAAGGTCTTTGTCTGTGGCTCTGTCCGCAATCTCCAGAATCCGTTCGGCTGCCTCAAGTCCGTTTTGATCCGGTATGGGGTGTCCTGCCTCGGTCAGCCGGATATGTTCAAGCGGCCGGATATGGCCGTATTTAACGGTCACCGCACCTGCCGAGATGCGGTGGCCCAGAAGGCTTTCAACGGCATGGGCCATATCAGCGGAAGCCTTGCCGGTGCCGATGACATAGATTCGGGAAAATGCGGACAGATCAAACGATCGCGCGGGCGTTTGGAAGTGCCCGCCGTTAAGGCTGCATGCCTCTAAAACGGCGGTTTCTGTATTTGCCGCCTTAAGACCGGTGTTGAATATGGTGGTGGCATCCTGCCTGAGTCTTGAAAGATAAGCCTTGCATGGAGTCATGAACTGGAGATATCATTATTAATTATTTCGTTCAGCCACACTTTCCCTGGATTCATCAACGCTTTCCCCGGATGTGGTTGTCAGGGGCTGCGCGTCTTCAGCCATCTTATTTTTTTTGGCCCTGGGCTTTTTTTTCTTCAGACAAATCTTGTCTTTTCGAACAAATGCACACACTTTGGGATTGTAATATTCCTTGCAGTTTAAAGGATTATAAAGCGGGCATTCCGGATGTTTTCGAGACATAGGCCAATAACTCCCCTTTAACAGAATTTGGCTGAAAGGATAACATAAAGACGTCAGCTTAACAAGTCGCATCCGGAAAAGACGGCTTTTTGAAATCTTTTGACAAGTTAGCTGTTTGAATGTAATAACGGCCTAAATTGAAAGCGCCCTTTTGCGGGCATGCCGAAAGTAGTGTTGAGATGCAGGATTATCAATCGA
>JAGYOT010000567.1 GCA_018399455.1 Desulfobacterales bacterium | reverse complement strand
GGACTGTTGCCTGGCCTACGGGATACCGCTTCTCTCCGGCAAGGACAGCATGTATATCGACGGAAACCTCAGCGGGCCGTTCGGGGAAAGACGAAAGGTGTCCGGCCTGCCGACGCTGCTCTTCACGGTCTGCAGCGTTATCGAAGACGTGACTTTATGCCCTGGCATGGACGCGAAGGAGCCTGGAGATCTCGTCTACGTGCTCGGCAACACCCGGGATGAACTTGGCGGAGGAGAATTCTACCAGATGATCGGCCAGGTTGGGCTTAATGTCCCGGAACTGAAGCCGGGGGAAACAAAACCTTGTTACGAAGCCCTTCACAGAGCCATGGCCGAAGGGCTCACGGCCTCGTGCCACGCGGTGGGTCGAGGCGGGCTTGGGGTTCATCTGGCGCTCGTTGCGCTCGCGGGGGATCTGGGAATGAAGACCTCTATTGAAAAAATTCCCGGTGCAGATCAACTTACCGCAAGCCGGGCGCTTTATTCTGAATCATGCGGCCGTTTTGTGATAACAGCCCCTGAATCGTCCAGCAGACGTCTTGAAGAAATCTTTAAAGGGCTTCCCCTGGGCATGATAGGAAAAATCAATGAAAAACAGCGGTTCGTCGTGAACGGAAGCGGAGGCGCGACACTTATCGATGAAACTCTGGAAAAACTGCGCGGGAGTTGGCTCTCGCCGTTCGGGGACCTGATATGAACCAAGTCAAGGCGCTGGTGCCGACAGGCTATGGACTCAATTGCGACTATGAAACCCTTTTCTGCCTTCGCCGCGCGGGAGCCGAGGCGGATCACGCCCATATCAACGATATAATAGCCGCGGCCGGGACCGGTAAAGGCCAGACCCTTGAACAATATGACATCCTCGTGCTGGGAGGCGGCTTCAGCTGGGCGGACGATCATGGCGCCGGTGTACTCATGGCATCCAAGCTTAAAAACCACCTTGGTAACGACATCAACCGGTTTATCGAGGACGGAAAACTTATCATGGGTATCTGCAACGGGTTCCAGGTTCTCGTCAACATGGGACTTCTCCCGGGATTCAACGGAAATTACACGGCAAGGCAGGTAGCCCTCATCGGCAACGACAGCGGAAATTTCATCGACACCTGGGTGCGGCTTAAGGTGGAGCAGGAATCGCCATGTGTTTACACGACCGGCGTTTCAGAAATTGAACTGCCCGTGCGGCACGGCGAAGGAAAGTTTTATGCGTCAAATGAAATTGTGGATCGCCTGGAGGCGAATAAGCAGGTGGTGCTGAGGTACGCGGAACAAGGGGGAGAGCCTGCTGCCGGCCGGCAACCTGCAAACCCGAACGGTTCGATCCACGACATCGCAGGCATATGCGACCCTACAGGGCGAATTTTCGGATTGATGCCGCACCCTGAGGCCTTCAACCATTTCACAAATCACCCACGCTGGACCAGTATAAAAGAATCCGATAAACGCCGCGGGATAACTGGCAGGCCTGAAGAAGGCGACGGCGTCGCCATATTCAGGAATGCCGTCCGCTACGTTATGAAGATAAAATGACTTCCGAAACTCTTTTAGATTTTCATTGACAGATGGGCTGGTGAAAACTAGTTATAAAAGTTTATAATTTTTCATGGAGGAGAACACCATGGCTTCCAACAGCAAAAAGCAGAAACAGAGACGGAAAAACAAGGATAAACCCAATAGCGCAAATCTCAAGGCCGACGCCAAGAGGATCGCAAAAAACAGCGAAATCCTACGCGAACTGGCGGCCCGGGATTCGTAGGGGCGGGGTTTATCCCCGCCCGCGGGCGTTCGCGATTACCACGTCGGCCGAATCGGGCTCCGGGGCAAAGGGAGGGGATAAACCCCTCC
>JAGYOT010000566.1 GCA_018399455.1 Desulfobacterales bacterium | reverse complement strand
GACAAAAAAGAAACTGTCTCATCTTGACATTTATATTTAATTCTGTTAGTTTTGGTAGGAAATGGCATAAGGCTTGCAAAACGGTTAAGCCATTTGAGAAGGCAACGTTTTTGATTTTGAGCGGGCGATGGTTTTAATGTGGTCTATTTAAGAATTAAGGAGGATGCATTTAATGGAAAGTAAAAAGGTAGATAGCAAAGATTTCGTAACACCCCCCTGTGCGGATGCTTGCCCGGCGGGAGTGAATGTCCCTCGTTATATAAGGGCAGTCAAAAACAAAGATTACGATCAGGCCTTGGCGGTTTTGCGCGAGAAATTGCCGCTGCCGTTTGTATGTGCGGACGCGTGTTTTGCTCCATGTGAGTCTCAATGCGCTTATAGACAATTTGGAGAGCCTTTGGCCATCAAAGCTTTGAAGCGGGTAATTGTTGAAAACGGCTCGGATGCCTGGAAGAAGAAGCAGAAAATAGCCAAAAAGACGGGGAAGAAAGTTGCTATAGTAGGTTCCGGGCCGGCCGGGCTGACAGCTGCTTATTATCTGAGGGTCCGCGGTCATGAAGTCACGTTGTTTGATAAATTCGACAAGCCCGGCGGGCTGCTTCGGTATGCAATACCTAAGTACAGAATACCCGAGGAGCATCTGGATAAAGATATTCAGGTGATCATGGACATGGGCGTAAATTTTAAGGGGGGAACCAAGGTAGGTTCTGATATCTCTGTATCCAAATTGAAAGAGGAATATGATGCAGTCTTTTTGAGTACAGGAGCCTGCAAGAGTACCCGGATCCCGGTGGAGGGCACAGAAAAAAAAGGCGTTTTCTGGGGGCTGGAATTTTTGGAAGACGTGGCCATGGAAAAAGCTGACAGCCTCTCGGGAAATGTTGTCGTGATCGGCGGGGGCAATGTCGCCATAGACGTGGCAATGACGGCCAAAAGAAAAGGTGCGGACACAGTCTATCTGGTCTGTCTGGAAAAAGAATATGAAATGCCGGCCCACGCCTGGGAGATTGAAAGGGCCCGGGAAGAAGGAATCCTTATCATGAATTCATGGGGGCCGAAGGAAATAATCGGTTCCGACAAAGCAGAAGGGGTCAAGCTTCGGTCCTGTACGCAAGTATGCGATGCAAGCGGGTGTTTTAGTCCTACCTATGACGAAGGGATTATATATGCGCTGTGTGCTGAAACAGTTATTCTGGCCGTTGGCCAAACAACGGATCTTGCCTTTATCAAGGATGATTCCTGTAGCATCAATTTGAATGGGAACTGCCTGCAGGTCAATCCGGAAACCTTGGCAACAGATGAAGATGGGGTCTTTGCCGGCGGCGATGTTGCCACCGGCCCTTTATCTATCATCGACGCAATAGGGCAGGGCAGAAAAGGCGCCCAGTCCATTGACAAATACCTTGGCGGATCCGGCTCAATCGAAGAAAAGTTGGCTGAACCCGAGAAAGAGGTGTTGCTGCCCGAACTGGATAGAGATCCCCTTCCCAGAAAAGAGGGGAAGCTTGAGGAGCCATGGAAAAGAGTTTGGGGGTTTGAACAGATCGAAAAATGCATGAGTATAAAAGAGGCCGTGCAGGAGGCCTCTCGCTGTTTAAACTGTGATGCAAGAAAATTCGAGGTGGTGGTTAATACTAATTTTTGCAAAGAGTGTGGATATTGCGCTCTCGTTTGTGGCCTGAATGTTTTTACGCCGGCTGATTTTTTCAATGAAAAAGGATTTCGGCCGATGGTAGCCCCCAACTGTAACTGGTGTGTAGGCTGTTTTAATTGTTACTACTCATGTCCCGATTTTGCGATTGATATAATAGAAGCATAAAGGAGATTTGTTTTATGAAGAGAATAC
>JAGYOT010000565.1 GCA_018399455.1 Desulfobacterales bacterium | reverse complement strand
GATTTTGTAAAAAGCGTTATCCCTTATGAATCCGAGAGAAAATTTTCAGCGGCCTTTTATAACAAAAACGGGAAAGTGGATGTTGCTGCCAAGGGATCTGTAGAAGTCATCCTGGACTTTTGCGATAAGGCCATGGACAACGGCAATCTGACCCGGCTCGACGCGGAAGCAGTTGAAGCCCGGTCTTTGTCCCTGGCTGCCGAAGGCTACCGCGTTTTGGCCCTGGCAGGCGGCGAATCCGACCATTTTGCAGAAAAGGAGGTTTACACGGAAAACGATTTGCCCCGGCTTGTGTTTTACGGACTGGTCGCTTTTATTGATCCTCTCCGGCCCGAGGCCCGGGACGCTGTTGAAAAATGCCGCAATGCCGGCATCACGGTCCTTATGATAACCGGTGACCACCCGGCCACGGCCTCCACCATCGCCAGGCAACTGGCCATAGCCGCGCCCGGCGAGGAAGCAGTAACCGGAGGCGCGTTGACTGTTGCAGGAGCGGCGGACTCGCCTGCCTTTCTGAAACTGGTGGCCTCCACTCATGTGTTTGCCCGGGTCACTCCAATGCAAAAGCTGCAAATCGTTGAGGCCCTGATTCAGCGGGGGGAATTTTTGGCGGTCACCGGGGACGGGGTCAATGACGCCCCGGCCCTGAGGCGGGCCAATATCGGCGTGGCCATGGGGTCTGGAACGGACGTGGCCAAGGAAATCAGCAGCATGATTGTCACAGACGACAATTTCTCATCCATTGTCGCAGGCGTTGAAGAAGGCAGGTTTGCCTACGATAACGTGCGCAAGGTGATCTACCTGCTGATCTCCACAGGCGCAGCCGAGGTTTTGCTTTTTGTGGCCGCAGTCCTGGCCAACATGCCCCTGCCCTTACTGGCCGTCCAGCTGCTGTGGCTCAACCTGGTCACCAACGGCATCCAGGATGTGGCCCTGGCCTTTGAAGGAGGGGAACCCGGCGCCATCCGGCGCAACCCCCGCCAGCCGGACGAAAAAATCTTCAATCCCCTGATGATCCGGCAAACCCTGGTTTCGGGATTTACCATGGGGTCAATCGCACTGGCTTTCTGGTTTTTCCTCACTGATATCCAGCAGATGAACGAAATCCATGCCCGGAATATGGTTTTGCTGCTCATGGTTTTCATGCAGAACATCCACGTGTTCAACTGCCGCTCGGAAACGGTTTCGGTATTCAGGGTGCCTCTATCCCGCAACTGGATACTTATCCTCGGGGTCATGCTGGCCCAGGGCATCCACATCGCCGCCATGCACATACCGTTTATGCAGACGCTACTGCGCCTCGAGCCGATCGCATTTCTGGAATGGGTTGAAGTCCTGATTCTGGCTGTTCCCCTGCTCATCGTGATGGAGATATTCAAGCTGCTCAATACCCGCGGCCCCTCGTGGTTTCACAGGCTCCGAATTTTTTCATAAGGCTCGAAAAAGGGCCGCGGATAGTCCTTCCTGCTCCCCAAAAGCAATTGTACCATGCGAACGACATGTTCACCTCTGCTCATCGCCATTGAGAGTCGATTTTTCCGGCTTGTCCTGCTTGTCGGGGCCCCGGCTGCCGGCTGCATAAGGAATCCGCACGCTAAAGCTGCTGCCTTCGCCGGGAGCGCTTTGGATAAGCAGGTCACCGCCCATGGCCTTTGCCCGCTCCCGGAGGCTTAAAAGCCCGATGCCCCTTCCGGAGCCTGGGGAATCAAGGATTTCCGGGTCAAATCCCCGGCCCTGATCGCTGACAGTAATTGTTATTTGTTTGCCTGAGTCCGAAAGCTTTACAAGGACGTTTTTTGCACCGGAATGCTTGGCCGCGTTAAACAACAGTTCCTGGATCGCGCGGA
>JAGYOT010000564.1 GCA_018399455.1 Desulfobacterales bacterium | reverse complement strand
TATGTTTGACATACGGACAGTTTTTGCTCACTTCCGCGGCAACCTCTGAAAAATCCCGGATGGGCGTCCGGCCCAGGCAAAAAAAGGCTTTTGCCTGAATTTTATCAAGGTCCCGGATGACTTCATGAGCCTGCTCTTTTACGTCCAGAGGGGAAATAATCGCCCCCGCCTTCAGGCACCCGTATACCAGAAGATAGAATTCGGGCACCGCAAGAAACTGGGTGACAACTATGTCTTGCCGTTGAATCCCCATGGCTTTTAAACGCATGGCATACAGGTCGCTTAGCCGGTCAAACTCCCGATAGCTGATGACTCGTCCGGTATCGGCAAAGACGATGCAGTCGTTCTCAGGGGTGATATCTGCCCACCGCATGATATAGTCCGGCAAAAGCGGCAGTTTCCATTGGTTGTTAAAATTTGTGTTTCTGAGCTGGGTTTTCATAATTGCCTCCGCAATAAGTTTGATGGCTTCGAAAAAAGCCCAATATCTGCGTTGCGCTGCATGCCCTCTCCTCTGAAAGGGGACGGGCTTAAGCCTGTCCCCGTGAGGCTGCGCTGCATTCTTCAACCTCAGTTGCGTGCATGCATTTTTCAACGGACATCAAGGGGAGGCACTAAAGCAGGTCTTTTGGCAGCGGTCAACAGAAATCTGTTGTTATAAACATCGTTAATATTTATTGACTAGGTTCAACTAAATGAGTAATGTTAAATAAGTGAAAGGCTTTGATACAAGCAATTTCTCCAGGAAACTGCGCCGGCCTGCTTCCGCCCGGCGCAGCCGCTGAAACAGAACCGGCCTGTTGCCATGCAGGCATGCATAACCGTTGGATCGGCATGCTCCGGATAAACAACCTCGAAGTTGTGTATCATGATATTATTCTGGTCTTGCGCGGGATCTCTCTGGAAGTTCCCGACGGAGGCGTGATTGCTTTTCTCGGTTCCAACGGCGCCGGTAAATCGACCACGCTTCGGGCTGTATCCGGTCTGTTGCCCTATGAAGACGGGGAAATCGTCAAGGGGACGGTGAACTGGAACGATGCGCCCGTCCACAGGCTGGACCCCCAGGAAATCGTTCGCCTGGGTATTACCCAGGTGCCGGAAGGCCGCCGTATTTTTTCAGATCTGTCCGTAGAAGAAAACATTCATGTCGGCGCCCATGTCCGCCGACATCGGCGGGGCGCTGTGCAGAAGGATCTGTCCATGGTCCTCGATTATTTTCCGGCACTCGGGCAGAGGCTTAAAATCAAAGCCGGCTATATCAGCGGAGGCGAGCAGCAGATGCTGGCCATTGCCAGGGCGCTGATGTCGCGGCCGAAGCTCATGATGCTTGATGAGCCCTCCCTGGGGCTTGCCCCGCTGCTGGTGACCGAAATTTTCGACATTATTCAGCGAATTAACCAGGAGGAAAAGGTCTCCATCCTTCTTGTGGAGCAAAACGCGCTTATGGCTTTATCCGCAGCGGAATACGGATACATCATGGAAAACGGCAAGATTGTGCTTGACGGGACCTGCCGGTACCTTATGCAGAATGAGGATGTCAAGGAGTTTTACCTGGGCATGACGGAATCCGAAGAGCGTAAAAGCTACGCCGATGTGAAGCATTACAAACGGCGCAAAAGATGGCTGTCCTGACTTTTTTGCATGGGTAAGGGGAAATTATGCAATGTGCGGATTTTCTGGACGTACAGGACCTGTCCCTGAGTTTTGGCGGAATCCAGGCGCTGCGCAATATTCGTTTTTCGGTGCAGGCCGGCGAACTGGTTGCGGTCATTGGTCCCAACGGGGCCGGCAAGACCAGTCTTATCAATTGCATCAGCGGGTTTTACAAACAGAATAAAGGTAGAATTTTTTTCCGCGGCC
>JAGYOT010000563.1 GCA_018399455.1 Desulfobacterales bacterium | reverse complement strand
GTGCCCAGGTGATAGCCATTGATATAAACCCAAAGGCCCTTGAAAATGCGGAAAAAATGGGGGCATGGAAAACCATCAATGCAAAGGAAACAAAGGATGTAAAGGAAGCGATACTGGATCTTACAGACGGTCTGGGCCCGCATGAATCCTTTGATGCGGGTAACGGTAACCAGGAGATGTTCAATCTTGCAATGGACGTAACCATGCCCGGCGGCACCGTGATGACCGTTGCACATGGAGAACATGGAATAGACCATGTGAGAGAACGGCTCAGTTTCCACGCGGACCCGTCCAAATGGGAATTCTGGGGAAGGAATCTGTGTGTCAGAGGCAACTGGGCCTGCCATTTCAATGACTATACGGACCAAATCGCTTTGATAAGAAACGGTTTTCAGGCAACTCGCCTTATCACCGCCATGTACCCGATGGAAAAAGCCGCCGAAGCATACCGTCGTTTTGCCGAAGGTGAACGAGGCAAAACGATCCTAACCCAGTAAGGAGACATGAAATGACAAAATATATTTTTGACCATATGCCGATGGGCGAAGAAGGCCTCAAAGAAGTTCATGCGTGGATCGATGATTTTGTGGAAAAAAATCCTGAGATCGCCGACAAAAAAGTGCTGGGCAAGTCCGACGACGGTAAATGGGATATCCCGGCCGTGACGGTGACCAACAGATCAATTCCGGACGATGACAAGCAGATCGCCATAGTGACATTGCTCCGGCATGGCCAGGAAAGAGGCGCTCGAATCGTCGGAGCTGAAATTTTGAATTATCTTGCCGGTGAAGAAGCCGCGGACATCCGCAATAAACAGAAGGTGATCGTCGTCCCGATCGCCAATCCTGAAGGATTCATCCGTGATGAATTCAATTCAACGATGTACGGAATCACCGACCTGGAGAAACGTATATGGGGGGCGCTTTGCGCCGAAGATATCCCCGATATGATGATCGACTACCACAGCCTTGGAAAATCGGACGCCACCAAATACGACCGTGGCGACATGGAGGTCATCATCCCGGCCAACAGCACCAAATGGGGCATGGACGAACAGATTTACCAGCACGTGGCAGGCAAAATGCAAGCGGCGGCGGAGGCCGAAGGCTGGCCGTATGAGATCCATACGCTGGAAGATCTTTCCTTCTATTATTTTGGAGACGGGCCCACAGCCCGGCTGCCTCAGCGTTACCTCGAAGAGAAAGTATTCCTCCTTCATATTCAGAACATGTACGAACACTACAATAAACCTTCATCGCTTCCAGGCTACACGAACTACACCTGCGGTCCGGCCTATATGCAATGGCACACACTGGTGTTCGGCATGGAAACCAATCACTGGAGCATCAAGCCGGAAGACGGCCTTGGCGAAAGCGGGCTTATCCCGTGTCGAGCCCTGATGGAAATGGGCAACAATCGATTTCCATGGGAAAAAGATCCAGGTTACCCCACCAACCTGCTGTGCGGTGATTTCAGGATCTCGATCAGGACAAGGGGAAACACGCCAGGCGAACGCCGCGCCTCCCGTGAAAAACTCTGGCCGGAAAGGGTCAATTTCAACATTCTAAAAAGGGAAATGCTCGAAGACCCCGAAACAACCCTGGCCGAGGTAGGATATTTGGGAGAAAACGTTCCTCTTGACATTGCACTATGTCTACGGATGCGCCAGGACGTGATCAACGGCGTTATGATCGATGGTAAAAAGGCGGATTTCGAAACGTTCAAAGACCATTGCTCAACTTTTCTTTACATTCCGATGACTGTAGAGAAGCCGGGATTGCAGAAATTGACCATCACTCATGAAGCGTTTAATAAAAAATAAATAAGGACAAAGGGAGGGGATGAACCCCTCCCCTACATCCCCGTGTGCCAA
>JAGYOT010000562.1 GCA_018399455.1 Desulfobacterales bacterium | reverse complement strand
ATTACCATAAAAATTAAAACCGGCGACAGGCTAAAGCCTGTCTTCGGACAGTGATAAAACAGGAATTTCAATTGATTTATCTCGTCAGCCTAAGCGTATTTTCAGGTATTATCCTGCTCCTGGTCCTGATGCTGCTGTTTGTTGAAACAAAAATCGTGCAGAAGGGGGAGCAGAAAATTATCATCAATGAAGATGCGGAACATCCTTTAACCGTGCCGGCAGGCACCAATCTTTTATCCGCCCTGAGCCGGCACAGCATTTATCTCCCCTCGGCCTGCGGCGGCTCCGGCTCCTGCGGGCTCTGCAAATGCAAGGTGCTCGAAGGCGGCGGGGAGATCGTGCCGACAGAGCTGCCCCACCTCTCCCGACAGGAAAAGGCGGAGAATATCCGCCTGTCCTGCCAGTTGAAAATCCGGGAAGATATGAAAATCGAAATTCCCCCGGAAATTTTCAGCATTAAAAAATTTGCCGGCACCGTGGCCTCCAACCGCAACATCGGCACTTTTATCAAGGAACTGGTAGTGGATCTGGATGAGCCGATCGAGTTTGATTCGGGCATCTACATGCAGATCGACATTCCGGAGTATCGCCTTTCGTTTTCCGAGTTTGAAATCGAAGCGCCGTACAAGGCGACCTGGGACTATTACAAGCTTTGGGATATGAAAGCAGTCAACGACGAACCCGTCTTTCGCGCCTACTCCGCAGCCAACCCGCCCTCCGACAACCATCGCATGATGTTTAACGTGCGCATCGCCACCCCCACGCCGAGTGCGCCGGATGCACCGCCGGGGGTGGGCTCTTCCTATATCTTCAGCCTGAAAGCCGGGGACCGGGTGACCATGAGCGGTCCTTTCGGGGAATTTCTGGTAAAAGACTCGGACCGGGAGATGTGTTTCGTAGGGGGCGGGGCAGGGATGGCGCCCATACGGAGCCACCTGCGGCACCAGCTGCTCACGCTTGAAACCCGACGGAAAACCACGTTCTGGTACGGGGCGCGCAACCGTATGGAAATGCTCTATGATGATGAGTTCAGGGAACTGGACGCTGATTTTGAAAATTTTTCCTACTATGTCGCCCTGTCCGATCCCCTCCCGGACGACAAATGGGACGGGCTGACGGGGTTTATCCATCAGTGCCTGTACGAAGAATACTTGAAGGACCACCCCGACCCTTCTGAAATTGAGTATTATCTCTGCGGGCCGCCGCCCATGATCGGTGCCATGAACGGCATGCTGGACAGTCTTGGGGTGGAGCCGGAGATGGTCTCCTATGACGAGTTTTCCTGAAGGGCTCCGGGACAAGTCTCCTATCAATGATTATTATTACGAGAACTGGGGCTGGCACCGGAAATACAAGCCCTGGAAACAGAGGTAGAGTTTTCTTCAGGCCCGGCCGGCCGGCTCCTTTTTGGGGTTAAACCGCCTGACCCGACTGCAGAAGTGCTCTATGCCGGTCTTCTCGGGCTCTTCCTGATACCGCAGCCGGATATAATCATCAATGATGGCCTCGGCCTCTGCTCTCAAATCCGGGCGGACGCATGCGATATAAGCCGCAAAGTCCGCCGGACCCTGCTCCGGCTTTCGCAGAATGCCGGATCTTTCGAGCTTTCGGCAAAATTTTTCATAATACCGGCCCACCCGGTCTTTTTCCCCGGCCGCCGGTCTTAACTGAACATACGCATATAACAAAACGATCAGGCCAACCGTCCCAAAGACCGCCAAAAATACGGTCAGCAGGCTATTGCGCCGCCCCTGTGAAAGCCCCAGACGCTCAAGCAGCGCTTTCTGTTCCAGATAAGAATATCCGGTAAACCAGGCCTCCCATTGTGTACTCACGGCATCCCAGCCCAAACGAAATTTGCCCAGCCACGCCGCCATCC
>JAGYOT010000561.1 GCA_018399455.1 Desulfobacterales bacterium | reverse complement strand
TCGTTCATCCGGGGACAGGGCGATAATGCGGCTTTTCGGGCGAAACCGGGAGAGTTGGGCAGCCGTGAATCCGGATTGAGTGGAAGCGATAATGGCTGCCGCATTGAGATGATCTGCGAGCGTACAGGCGGCGTGGGCCACGGATTCCGATACATGGATATCCGTGATCATGGAAAAGGACTTCTCGTATGAATAGGATGACTCCGCATTTAACGCAATCCGGCGCATGTAGGCCACGGATTCAATCGGGTAGCTGCCGCTGGCCGTCTCCTCGGAGAGCATCAATGCGTCCGTGCCGTCGAGTACCGCATTAGCCACATCCGTAGCCTCAGCACGGGTCGGGCGCGGTGCATCCACCATGGAACGAAGCATCTGGGTGGCGATAATAACAGGCTTGCCGGCGGCACTGGCTTTTTTGACCACCTGCTTCTGAATGCCCGGCACCTGCTCCAGAGGAATTTCCACCCCCAGGTCCCCCCGGGCGACCATGACGCCGTCGGCCGCCTTTATAATGGGGTCTATGTTTCTGACCGCCTCGTGCTTTTCAATCTTGGCGATGACCGGGGTGTCCTTGCCGGCCCGGCCGATGATATCCCTGGCTTTTTCAATATCCCCGGGTCCGCGCACAAAAGAAAGTGCCACATAGTCCACATCCCGGCTGAGGCCGAATTCCAGATCCGCTTTATCCTTTGAAGTCAACGCAGGCGTGCGGATCGTCCGGGACGGCAGGTTGATCCCCTTGTGCGATGTTAAAACGCCGCCGATGACAACCCGGCAGCAGATATCGGCCCCGGTGCTTTTCAGCACCTCAAGCTCCATCATGCCGTCTGCCAGAAGGATAACATCACCTGTTTCAACGTCTTCCGGGAGGTCCGGGTAACTGACCGACACCCGGTTATCCTTACCGTTCGCGGCCTGGCTGGTCAGTATCAGCCTGTCGCCGGGCTCCAGCCGGATGCCGGGCGGATCAATCTCGCCGACCCGAATCTTCGGCCCGCAAAGATCCTGGAGTATGGCAACCGGGATGCCGCTTTTTGCCGAGGCCGACCGAATTCGATCAATGACCCCGGCATGCGCCTCATGCGTGCTATGCGAAAAGTTCAGCCGCGCCACCCGCATCCCCTCACAAATCATGGCCTCCAGGACATACGCGTCCTGACTGCTCGGCCCAATGGTACAGACAATCTTTGTTTTGGCCATCATTGAGGGACTTCCCTGCATGTTTGTCATCCCAGAGTCACCGCGACTTTGTCCCGCCGCGCATTGACGTGCTGCAGCGTTATCTGGATAAGATCACCGGGCTTCAACTGCCAGCCATCGGATGCCGGCATCCGGCACTCCAGGAGATACGCGGTGAGCAGGATGGTATACTTTTCCCATTTTTTATCCAGCACGATCGCTTCCTCCTTCCGGCCGATACGGCTCTCCAAATATTTTAACATCCAGTACCGAGAACGCCGGATTTGTGTAATGGCGGCATGGGAAAGCGGCTGCTGGACCTGCTGAATGATTTGCTCGATCTCCTCTGCCGGATAAGCCGGTTCCAAACCGAAGCAGGCACGGACCTGCCTCTGGGTGACCAGATCAAAATACTTACGGATGGGCGAAGTCGCCGTTACATAGGCGTTAAGGCCAAGACCCGAATGGTATTCAGGCGTTGTGGCGAGCACCATTCGACTCAGCAGACGCCGCTGCATCCAGTTTTGAAAGAGGGTCGCCTCATCCGGGCTCTTGTACAGACGGCCCCGGGGTTCTGGCTGCGCGCGAAACACTGCGGGCATCTCATGCTTCAGCAGAAATTTGGCCATAATCCAGTTGGCCATGATCATCATTTCTGACACCAGCAGCCGGGAGGGGCTGGCGCGGTCGAGTTTCCGGATGCTGATCTCGCCGTT
>JAGYOT010000560.1 GCA_018399455.1 Desulfobacterales bacterium | reverse complement strand
TTTTCCCGCCGACCCGCTGCGTGGCCATTCTGTCGGGTCTTTTTCTGTTTTGCATACCGGGGGTATCGAGAATTTAAGAAAGTGTTGATTTATTTCTCAATTTTCGGTAAAAAACCCCCACTGACTGGAAGAAGCCGAGGGTCTGGGCATCAGCGGGGGGAGTAAGAAAAACTGAAAACAGCACTCCTTAAACTCATGTGACACTTAACAGAAAAATTCCTGAAAGGTCAATTGCAAACATTGGATAACAGCCCATCAGGCAGAGGGAAGATGTTTTTTAGGCGATGAACGGAGGGATTACCGGTATTGATTCACACACCTCTGATGCCGGCTGAGAAAGCAGCAGCCATCCGGATCATCCGGGTTTCCAAACAGTATGGGGAGATATCGGCGCTGAAAGAGGTGTCGCTATCGGTTGATGAAAATGATTTTGTTTTTGTCACCGGTCCCAGTGGTGCCGGCAAATCTACACTTATGAAACTGCTTTACAAGGGTGAAACCTATACGGACGGAGCCGTTCTGGTCGACGGGGTGAACCTGGCACGGGTTTCCAGAAAGCAGCTCCCCCGGCTGAGAAGAAAGTTCGGTGTTATTTTTCAGGATTTCAAATTGATTGCCAGCCGGACGGTTTTTGAGAATGTCGCTCTGGTTTTGGAAGTGGCAAGGTCCCGTCCGGATGAAATCCGGGAGCGGGTCTTAGCCGTGCTTGAAATTGTAGGGATGGCAGAGCGGGCAGATGAGTTTCCCCCGGGGCTCTCGGGAGGGGAAAAGCAGCGGGTCGCTGTGGCGCGGGCCATGGTGGGAGAACCAAGGTTTATCCTGGCCGATGAGCCTACGGGCAGTCTGGATCCGGAGTCAGCCAGCCATATACTTGTGCTTCTTCAGATGGCCCACTATAACGGCGCCACCATTATTATCGCAACCCATGACAATTCCCTCATTCATGCTTATCCCGGACGTGTGCTAAGGCTGGATCATGGCCGAATGCAGATGTGTTAATCAAATGATGTTTGAATACCGGTTTGTCAATGCTTCGTTCAACAGTTAAGCGGGCTCTCCGCGATGTCCTCAACAATCTGTATCTCCATACGGTGTGCGTGATTACGATTCTGCTGGCGGTGTTTATCCTGGGGGCATTTGCCCTGTTTTACATCAATGTCACCGAGTTTCTGGATGCCTGGAAAAAAGGCATGCGCATAATGGTTTATCTCGAGGGGGATCTCCCGGATCAGCGGCGGGCGGCCTTAGAGGCCCGTATCAAAGCGCTGGAAGCGGTCGAAGCGGTTTCGTTTGTTTCCAAAAAAACCGCTTTAGAGGCGTTGAAGGCCGATATCGGTGATCAGTCAGGGCTTCTGGAAGGCCTTTCGGACAACCCGCTGCCGGATGCTTTTGAACTGCGCTTGGCGCCGTCTGTTAAAAGCGTTGAGGCTGTTGGAAGGATTGCATTCGTCTTGACGGCCATGGAAGGCGTGGATGACGTGGAGTATGCCCAGAAATGGCTCAGTCAGTTTACCGGCGTCTACAAGTTGTTCAAGGTGACCGGTATGGTGCTGGTGGCCATGTTTTTTATCGCCGTCATGTTTATCATGGCCAACACGCTTCGCTTGATTCTTTATGCCCGTCGGGAGGAGATTGAGATCATGTGGATTGTAGGGGCCGATGAGCGCTTTATCAAGCTGCCGTTCTATGTCGAAGGTCTGCTGATAGGTTTTATAGGCGGAATCCTGGGCCTGTTTGTCTTGTTTTTGGCGTACCTGGCAACAGTGCCTCATTTTGCCCCGGATATATATTTTTCATTTTATGAAATCCGGTTTTTGCCCGTCAGCATCGGGGTGTGTATTGTACTTGCCAGCATGATGGTGGGATGTGCGGGATGTCATTTTTCAATAAAACGGTTTTTA
>JAGYOT010000056.1 GCA_018399455.1 Desulfobacterales bacterium | reverse complement strand
GCCAAAAATTGCTTCGTCCTGATCGATTGCCCTGAAAGCGCCCTGCCGGGCCAACTTCGCCAAGTGAAACTTCCGGATAAGGGCTGGAAGAACGTGGGATGCCTCCAGGTCAAAGTTATCTCCAGGCCCATAGAGGTTGGTGGGCATAACAGAGACAAAGTTGCTTCCATATTGCAGGTTGAAGCTCTCACAGAGTTTCATACCAGCGATTTTGGCTGTGGCATAGGGCTCGTTGGTGTACTCAAGCGGCCCTGTGAGGAGATACTCTTCCTTTATCGGCTGGGGGCAGTCCCTGGGATAAATGCATGAGGAACCCAAAAAAAGTAGCTTTTTAACCCCTGCATGAAAGCTGGAATGAAGGACGTTGTTCTGGATCTGTAGGTTGTCGTAGAGAAAATCTGCCCGGTATGCATTATTGGCACCGATACCCCCGACCCGAGCTGCAGCCAGAAACACGTAGTCCGGTGAATATGTTCTAAAAAATTTCGCAACAGCATGTTGGTCGGTGAGGTCCAGCCGATGCCATTCAACTGTATGCGTTTTGGGCTGCCGATGGTGATAATTGGCAAGGATGCTATCGTAGCCTTTTGATTGGAGTTTACGGATAATGGCGCTGCCTACCATTCCAGTCCCGCCGGCGACGAAGTAACTGCTGCTTTTTTTCATTGTTGGCGCCACTCTTGTTTAATACGGGTTGTAGCCGATCCAAATAGTACTATTCCCGATGGTTGTATACTCTAAACCCCACGCGCTGGCAAAGATGATCTCTTTCAGCTTCTTTTAAATCTTCCTGCACCATGAGCGAAACAAGTTCTTCAAAATTTACGGAGGGTTCCCATCCCAACTGTTGTCGGGCCTTTGAAGGGTCCCCCTGCAGGAAGTCGACCTCAGTAGGCCTGAAATAGTCGGGATCAATGCGGACCACGGTCTTGCCGGTAGCTTTGATCTTGCCAACTTCATCTATGCCTTCTCCCTCCCAGACAATGTCCACGCCAATTTCAGAAAAAGCCCGCTCAACAAATTCCCGAACAGAATGGGATATGCCTGTTGCCACAACAAAATCCTCGGGCTTTTCCTGTTGAAGCATCAGCCACATGGCGTAAACAAAATCCCTCGCATAACCCCAGTCCCGCTTTGCATTTAGATTCCCAAGATAGAGGGTGTCCTGCAGGCCCAGCTTGAACCTCGCCACAGCTCTGGTAATTTTTCGGGTCACAAAGGTTTCCCCCCGAATCGGCGATTCGTGATTGAAAAGGATACCATTGACGGCATAGATGTTGTAAGCCTCCCGATAATTAACCGTGATCCAGTAGCCATATACTTTGGCTGCACCATAAGGACTTCTCGGATAAAAAGGAGTTAATTCATTTTGGGGTGTCTCACGGACCAGGCCGTACATTTCACTGGTTGAGGCTTGGTAGAACCGGGTTCGCTGCTCAAACCCGAGCACCCGGATCGCCTCAAGAAGCCGGAGTGTTCCCAGAGCATCAGAGTTAGCTGTGTATTCAGGGGTTTCGAAAGAGACCTTGACATGACTCTGGGCAGCCAGGTTGTATATTTCATCCGGCTTGACTTCCTGGATAATTCGGATCAGGTTGCTGGCATCGGTAAGGTCCCCATAGTGCATAAAAAAACGCACATTTTCTTCGTGCGGGTCCCGGTACAGGTGATCCACGCGGGCAGAATTAAAAGACGATGATCGCCGTTTGATTCCATGGACCTCATAGCCTTTTTCCAGAAGGAGTTCCGCCAGATATGCGCCATCCTGGCCTGTAATCCCGGTGATCATCGCTTTTTTCATGAACTTCACCCTCACTTTTTGGATATGGTTATTCCCTGTGTTGCCGACTTAAGGTTTGATTAATTTAATCAGACCCCGTTATAAGAGTCAAACAAAAGAGTCAATTCCGTTGAAATGAAAAAGAAAGGAAACAGGGTTTCTGAAACTTTTGGGGACAGATGCATGAGCAATACCACAACAGCAACTGCGT
This sequence comes from Desulfobacterales bacterium, assembly GCA_018399455.1. Taxonomy (GTDB): domain Bacteria; phylum Desulfobacterota; class Desulfobacteria; order Desulfobacterales; family Desulfosalsimonadaceae; genus M55B175. Next base: position 6,838 of record JAGYOT010000056.1, on the reverse strand, counting down.
ATGGCATAAACTGGAAACAGGCCGTTTTCTCTTTTTTCCACCCTCGGGTCGTCACCATGTTCTTTTTCGGTTTTTCCGCCGGCCTCCCGCTTTTGTTGATTTTTTCTTCGCTTTCCCTCTGGCTCAGGGAAGCCGGGGTGCAGCGATCCGATGTGACGTTTTTCAGTTGGGCCGCATTGGGTTACTCATTTAAGTTTGTCTGGGCGCCGCTGGTGGACCGTATGCCGATCCTTTATCTCTCAGCAAAATTCGGTAGAAGACGCGGATGGATTCTTTTTTCACAAGTTATGATTATCGGCGCAATTCTGTGGATCAGCTTGACTGATCCCGATCAAGGCAGAATTCATGTTTACATCATGGCGTTGGCCGCGGTGCTGCTTGGATTCTCATCGGCGACCCAGGATATTGTTATCGATGCTTACCGAATTGAGTCGGCCGGCAGAGAGCTTCAGGCAATGATGGCCTCCGCCTATATTGCCGGATACCGAATCGGAATGCTTGCCGCCGGGGCGGGGGCGCTTTTTATTGCGGATTTTTTAGGCTCAGACATGGGGCATTACGATTATAATGCCTGGAAATATAGCTATGTTATAATGGCCGCCCTTATGATGATCGGTGTTTTAACCACCCTTTTAATCCCTGAACCTGAAATTGGCGCAAACAGCAGGGATTATCCATATGCTTCGAAGGATTATCTGGGCTCCTTCGGCCTTTTTGCCCTGGCTGTTTCGGTTTTTGTAGCGTGCTTCTTTTTTACGGCAAACGCCGCTGCGTTTTATAAAGATTCTCTTTACAGGCTTCATTTAAATCCGTCTCTGGCAGGATTTCTGATAGAGCTTGCGAGATTTTTTATCGCTGTTTCCGGTGCCCTGCTGACAGCCTGCCTGCTGGGAACGACCCGGATCGTGAACAAGGAAATGATTGATGACACATATATCGCTCCGGTAAAAGATTTTTTCCATAGATACGGGGCGTTACTGGCAGCGCTGATCCTTTTCCTCATCGGGCTCTATAGAATATCCGATATCGTGCTTGGCGTTATTTCCAACCTTTTTTACCAGGATCTGGGTTTTACAAAGACGGAAATCGCCAGCATTGTCAAAACCTACGGGCTTTTTATGACCATTGCGGGCGGATTTCTCGGCGGAATATTATCCGCCAGATATGGAGTGATCAGAATATTGTTTACCGGCGCTCTGCTGGCGTGCGTCACCAACCTTCTTTTTATGGTCATGGCCCGGGCGGGGCATAATGTCTTTATGCTTTATGTCGTCATCTCCGCTGACAACCTTGCCGCAGGTCTTGCCAGTACTGCGTTTGTTGCATTTCTATCAAGCCTGACAAGCATCCGGTTCACAGCCGTTCAATACGCCATTTTCAGCTCCCTCATGATGCTTATTCCCAAAATTTTCGGCGGTTATTCAGGAGCCATCGTCGATAATCTAAGTTATGAGGCATTCTTCCTGCTAACCGCCCTGCTCGGCGTCCCGGTTCTGGTTCTCATCCGTTGTGCGGGGAAATCCATGGAAATTGAGTAAGCCAAATCATCCGGCCCGCTTTTGCCTCTTTGTTTCCGGCTCCTGTTCTGCTATCATATTTTTGTAGCCCTCCTGAGGGCAGTGGTTTGAGTTTTGGGTAAACCCAAACCACTGCTGGCCGAGAGCTGCATCTCCCTCTAAAATATGTAAAAAATATTATAGCTTATCAAAGCACCCCGTCGAAGATGGTATAACGGTTGGGCACGATACAGCCTTCCAGGTTAGGCTTAAAAAGCAAAGCGATCACAAAATTGAAAAATTTGAAACCGTTCTATAAACATATCCTTCAGGGGATTTAGTGACAATGAATTGATATCCTATTATAATGGCGCCACATCAGAAGTTCAGCAAAACGGGTATTCAGGATAACCTGAATGGTTTTTAAAAATTCAATAGTTCCGCTCGTTAATAATCTCTTTTTCTAAAGAAAGGAGTGCAGGAATGAAATCTTATCGGAAAGAAATATTTTTCAACGTACCGGACCGCCGGGCATTTGTTAACATCACCGCCCAGGTAAAGGCTGCTCTGCTTGAAAGCGGCGTCCGGGAAGGCCTTGTTCTCGTCAACGCAATGCACATCACCGCCTCCGTTTTTATCAATGATGACGAACCCGGGCTTCAGCAGGACTATGATGAATGGCTGGAATGGCTGGCCCCGCGTGAGCCGTTAGCCCAATACCGGCATAACTGTGGCTATCGGCATAATGTCGGGGAAGGTAACGCCGATGCCCATATGAAGCGTCAAGTGATGGGACGCGAGGTCGTTATTGCCATAACCGATGGGCATCTCGATTTCGGAGCGTGGGAACAGATTATGTACGGCGAATTTGACGGGCGCAGAAAAAAAAGAGTGCTTATTAAAATCATAGGAGAATAAATGGAACCGCTTACTGCACAGCTGATTCAGGATATCTTAACTGAACCCTAAATTACAGGAGCATTGATGGTAACCAAACAAAAAATTCTCAATCAGGCCAGAAAAGCCGGATTTCAAGATGTTGGCATTACGTCCGCCGAACCCTTTGAAGAGCACCAGAAAATCCTGTCCGACCGGGAGGCGGAATATGGATGGGCAGAAACCGTTGGGCTGGACCTGAAAAACGGCACAGATCCCAGAAACATTCTGCCATCCGCCCGTTCAATTATTGTTCTGGTAGAATCCTATTTTGAAGAAGCCTTTCCGCATAGAATGGAATCGCATTTCGGCCGGTGTTATCTGGATGACGACCGGGTGACCCGCGACGGGCTGGCAAAAAAAATAAAGACATTTCGCAGCTATCTCAGGGAAAACGGCATTGACGCCAAAATCCCGTTCAACCTGCCGCACCGGGCGGCAGCGGCCCGGGCCGGGCTCGGGACATTTGGAAAAAACTGCCTGCTGTATTCAAACCGGGTAGCTCGTCAAAGCTCCTGGATTCTGCCGATCGCCGTGGTTGTTGATGCCGAGTTTGAGCCCGACTTGCCCACAACAGGAAACGGATGCCCGAAATGGTGCCGAAATGCATGCATTGCAGCCTGCCCGACTCGGGCGTTAAAAGGCGACGGCACCATAGACCCCAGAAAATGCGTTTCCTATCTGACGTACTTCGGAGACGCCATCACCCCCCTTGAACTTCGCGAACAGATGGGGCTCTATATATACGGCTGCGACCGGTGCCAGAACGTATGCCCGAGAAATGCGGCATGGATCGCCCTGGAAAAACCGATGAACCATAAGGCGGCTGAAAAAGCCGATGACTTTGATCTGTCCGCCCTGCTCCACATGGATAAGGATTATTTTGAAAACCGTATCTGGCCCCACATGTTCTATATCCCATATGAACGCATCTGGCTATGGAAAATGAATGTCGCCCGCGTAATGGGAAACACCTTGGATAAAAGATATATCAAGGACCTGAAAAGGGCCTTTCAAGAGAACCCGGACAGCCGCGTGCGCGGTATGGCCGCCTGGGCATTGGGACGAATCGGCGGAACAGAGGCCAAAGCCGCCCTGGCTGAATTTGCAAAGTCCCTGAAAGGTGAAGAAGGCAGCGTTCGCAAGGAAGTCGATGCAGCCCTTGAAATGTGCGAGGCCTGAGCATTTGTCGGCCTGCTTCCGGTTCAATCTCCGGTCTAAAAACCTTCGTATTTTGCGATCACATCGCTCATGACTTCACTGGTGCCACCGCCGATGGAGAGCAAACGGGCATCACGATAGGCTCTTGAAACGGGCATTTCATTCATAAAGCCCATCCCGCCATACATCTGCAGACAGCCGTCCGTCACCCGACTCAAAATATCCCCGGCGATCAGTTTGCCCATGGATATTTCCTTGGTTGTGTCCCGGCCAGCCATTTTCATGCGCACAATATGGTAGGTCAGCTGCTGCAGGCTTTCGAGCTCGCTTAGCCATTGCACCAACCGGTGACGCAGGACCTGTTTTTTGATCAGCGGTCTGCCAAAGACGACCCGTCCTTTGATATATGCTACGGTTTCTTTGATAATATCTCTGGCACTGATATAGGTCAGTGGCAGAACGGCAAAACGTTCATGCTGAAACTGCTTCATCTGCTGAATAAACCCTTCGCCTTCTTTCCCGATCAAGTTTTCTGCCGGAATTTTCATGTCGTCAAAATAGAGTTCAGCGGTGTCGCTGCTTCTCATCCCCATCTTGTCAAGCTTTTTGCTGACGTGAAACCCGGGGAGATTGGTGGGCACAACAAAAAGGCTGAAGGAATGATAGCCAGGATCATCGCTGCTCCGGGCAAGAAGAGTCAAAAAATCCGCCTGTGTCCCATTGGTGATATAGGTCTTGGACCCGTTCAATACATAATAGTCCCCCTTTTTTTTGGCGGTGGTTTTAAGGGCCGCCACATCCGAGCCGGCATCGGGCTCGGTCACGGCAATGGCTGTAACGATATCGCCTTTTATTGCCGGCTTTAGATAGGTTTCTTTAAGATATTCGCTTCCAAATTCATCAATAGCCGGGGTAGCCATACACATCTGAACCGCTATGGCCATTGGCACGCCGCCACACCGGATGTGAGCCAATTCCTCCATCACAACGGTTTCATACCAATAGTCCAGCCCCTCCCCCCCGTACTTTTCATCATAGCGTATGCCAAGAAAACCTAAGTTCCCCATTTGTTTAAACAGATCATGCAATGGGGCGATACCCGCTTCCTCCCACTCATCCACATAAGGATTGATATCCTTTCTGACAAAATCGCTGACGGCGGCGCGCACCATTTCATGCTCCCGGGTAAAGTATATGTCACTTCCCATAGTTTCCCCCTTTTTAGGCTCAATGTGGACAGATTGGCGCCTGGCAGATCAAACAGGCTTGTGCCTTACCTGCCAGGCCCTCCCTGGAAATCGCTGAACACCAAAAATTGATGGCTTCGTAAAAGGTCCAATATCTGCTTTGCGCTGCATCCATCTCCTCTGAAAAGGGAACAGCTCGTAAGGTTCAAGGTCAACAGACATTAGAAAGCCTTTTTAAAAAACTATAGTCAAACCACAACGTCCCGGCAAGAAAATAATGTTTATAATATCTAATTATTAAAGCTAAATCGGGTAACCGTATCGCTGGGAGCGGCATTTATCGGAGGGCAGGAGAAAACGGACTTTCGCGGACTTGTTGCAATGGCGGACCGAATGCTCTATGCAGCCAAAACGGAAGGACTCAACCGGTATAAAATTGAGTTTCGCCCAGCTCCGGAGGTTTCCAAAAAATAACCCGGCCATGCTGCCTTGAAAGTTTTGAATACAGTTGAAATTCAAAAATTCGGCAAATCATAAATTCCCAAATCCCGGGAACGGTATTCGAGATCTTCAGGAATTCCGGGGTCGGAAAAATTCGGGAAAGAGTTTATAAATTTTGACAAAGTTTCGCTTCAGGCTATATTTTTAATATTAATGAAGTAATGGAGGAACCATGCGGAAAACGTCCTGGAATCCTTATCTGTCGGGCGCTTTGGCAGGAATTTTACTGGCCCTGTCGGTTTTGGTCGGCGGCCATTTCTTTGGTGCCTCAACTACATTTCCCCGGGTTGCCTCGGTAATTGAACAAGCTGTGGGGATAGACACATCGAAGGTGGTTTACTTTACTACCAAAGACGGCAAATATGGACCTTCCTCTTTGCCGAACTGGCAACTGCTGTTTGTTGTCGGCATTATCGCAGGCGCCTTTGCGGCGTCTACGCTCTCCGGTGATTTTAAGCTCCAGGTGGTTCCCGATATGTGGCGGGAGCGGTTCGGACCCAGCCGGCTGAAAAGGGCCGTAATCGCCTTTCTGGGAGGCGCTGTTGCTTTATTCGGTGCCAGACTCGCGGGAGGCTGACCAAGCGGCCATGGCTTGAGCGGTCTTGCTCAGCTTTCTGTCTCCGGGTTCCTTGCATTGGCTATGTTTTTTATCGGCGGCCTGATTTCTGCAAACCTGATTTATGGCTTTCAAAGGAAAAAACAGTGATGAGCCTGTTATATGGCATGATTACCGGCATTCTCTTCGGCATACTGCTGCAAAGAGCCCACGTGTTGAGATATGACAAACAGGTGGGGGCTTTAAGAATCATGGATATGACCATTGTAAAGTTCATGCTGAGTGCGATTGTTGTAGCCTCCATCGGCATCTATTGTTTCAAGGACCTCGGTCTGATAGACCTGAGTATGAAAGGGACCTCCATCGGGGCTCAGGTGGTCGGCGGTGGACTTTTCGGCATAGGCTGGGGGTTGCTGGGTTATTGCCCCGGAACAGCGGCAGGGGCCCTGGGGGAGGGCAGATTTGATGGCTTTTGGGGAATCTTAGGGATGCTATGCGGTGGCGCACTTTATGCCGCTCTCTATCCTTTGATGGAAACTCACATCATCAGTGTTGGCAAATATGGAAAAATCGGCCTGCCTCAAATTACTGGGGTCAATCATTGGATTATCATCCTGTTATTAGCACTTGGATCTGTGTTTTTATTCCGCTTTTTTGAAAAAAAGCATCTTTGAGCCAAAACCGGAAGACCGGGCAGTTTCCAATAAGAACCCAAGGGCTGTCACCGGTGAAGCGCACCCCCGGTGTCAGAAACGCCTTGCAGACCTGGCTTTGGGATGTTAAATTGTCAGATTACTTATCCCTCAAAATCCGGGAGAAAACGGTTTGATTAACGAAATCACCGCACAGGCGCTTGATACAGAGTTCTTTGTCAAAAAAAAGACAGAGGAAATAAAAAGTAACGTCGGGGACGGATGGGCCATCAATGCCCTTTCCGGCGGTGTCGACTCCTCCACCGTCACGATCCTCGGGCATCGCGCACTGGGGGATCGTCTAAAGAC
>JAGYOT010000559.1 GCA_018399455.1 Desulfobacterales bacterium | reverse complement strand
GCCACCATGCCGCCCACCGTGTTCCCCGACCCACCGCTGATCTCGATGCCGCTTTCGCGATTGTTCATCACGCGAACTGGGCATTATTGCCCCCAACAGTTTTATTCCCATTGCTGAAGAGGCCGGCCTGATTATTCCTTTGGGTCGGAAAATATTTGAGATGGCCTTCAATGATTTTGTCCGCTGGCGGCAGCGCCACCCCCGGACCCGGGGGCTTTGTTTAAATATCAATCTGTCCGTCATGCAGGTTTTGCAGGAAGATCTGCTCGCAGATATTCAAAGCATTGCAGAAGCCGCCGGGATGAATTTAGGCCAGCTCATCCTTGAGATCACGGAGAGCATTTTCATCAACGATACGGCCCGGGCCATAGAGACCATCCGGAAACTGAAAAGGCTGGGCGTTTCCATTTCTATTGATGACTTTGGCACAGGCTACGCCTCCCTCCATTATCTGAACCAGTTTGACGTTGATCTGGTTAAAATCGACAAGGTTTTAATCGATGATATTTCCTGCAATATGACCAAGTTCAGCATCGTCTCCTCCATGCTGGATTTATGCCGGAAACTCGATCTCAAGGTGGTGGCCGAGGGCATTGAAACGCAAGGCCAGCTTGAGAAGCTCAGGCAGATGAGGTGCCGGCTTGGCCAGGGCCATTACTTTTCGCCGCCGCAGGACATGCCGGTTATCGAGGAAATGATCAAAAATGGGGTCACTTTGGCGTAGTGACCGAAACATCGCCGCCGGCACCCGTTCGTTCTCTTCCTGGCCCCGCCGGTCTGCATGAAGTACCCATCATCCGGCTGAAAAAGGGCATGAATTGAGCCCCGGCCAGGGATTGGCGTCGCTAAACCGCCTGTTTCAGGCTGGAAATGACACGATCCACATAAAGCCGGGTTTCCTTGAACAAAATTTGTCCGCCGTGGGCCTGAATTGTTCCCGGCCCGGCATTATAAGCGGCTATAGCCTTTTCCAGATCTTCGTCGAAAATGGTCAGCATTTGCTTAAGGTACCGGCACCCCCCGTCAATGTTCTGATCAATATCAAAGGGATCGATAATTCCGAGTTCACTGGCGGTATCCGGCATCAGCTGCATGAGCCCCTGTGCGCCGGCATCGGATACCGCAAGAGGCTGAAAATCGGATTCGGCCCGGATTATCGCCTGGATTAAATCAGCAGAAAGTCCATGGGCGTCGGCAGCCTTCTCAATCGCATGGGTGATGGCCTGCATGGTAGGGCTCATGGACCGGATTGAATCCGCGGCGCCGGAGGTCCGGGCTGTTTCGTTTGCCTCTTCGGCTCCGGATTCGGACCCGGGCCGGGCCGTCCAGGAGATCTCCTTTGTTTCCGGATTCATATAGATGGGGGTTTCAGCCGGGATCCGGGTGTAGGGTTTGCCGGCATTGACTTCCGAATGAACGATATCCCAGCATTCTTTTCCGTATTCCGGATGGCGGACCAGAAGGTGGGAGACCGTCGGGGCCTCGGCTGAAATGGCCCCCAGGCGGATCTGTTCGGATGCCAGTTGAGATTCAAAGCCAAAACTTCTGTCTTCTGCCCCGCTCTGCCTGAAATTTGTCTGCGGCTGGGCTTTATATGCGTTTTGTGTGTTTTGGATCGGCATGGTAATCCCCGTAAGATAGAGAGCAGAAGTCAGGCATCACAGAAAGTGGAACACTGTCCGTTTTCCGGCTCATGGCCCGGGATGCCATCCTTTGCCTTTGTTATCGGTTTCCAGGCCGTCAATCTTTAGTTTTTTTCAGGCTTCAGCTTTGACGCACTCGTAAAAAGCAATGAGAAGATTTGCGGGCGGACGCTAATTTGCTTTTTGCTGATCCAGCTTGCGCTTTTTAATTTTTTCCAGAAGCGTGGTGCGTTTCATGTTGAGCATCCGGGCCGCTTCTTTTTTATTCCAGT
>JAGYOT010000558.1 GCA_018399455.1 Desulfobacterales bacterium | reverse complement strand
GGAAAAGGCCGATGAAACCTTTAACACCCTTGGGGCTCAGGGCGGGGGCGGTCTGAGTCGCTACGGGCTTACCCAGGAGACAAATGATAAGGGCCAGACGGTTTACAAGGATATGGCCGGCAACGAGATCCCTTACCAGCAGGCCCGAACCATGATCGCCAAGCGTGAATACATGAACCGGATGTCTGTCCCCGGCATGGCCTTCGGCCAGAACCAGCAGCAGCCGCAACAGACCGGGGCGCAGAACTGGCAGGAGATTGAAAACAATATTGAAAACCGGGAAGTGGCCGACCGGCAGAATCTTCAGGAAAACCTGATTACAAGCTATGTGGACGATCAGGGCAACCCGGTGGATGCAAGTCAGGTCCAGCAGGCAGGGGGCGAGGGCCAGAATTACGGCACACTGCCGGACGGCACAAAGGTTTATCAAAAGTTTTCCCTGGCCGGCCGGGACAGTCAGATCCCGGACACGCAGGGGATGGGTGCGCCGCCTGCGGAATCGGTTGCATCTGTCGGCTTTGGCGGTGGCCGCCAGGAAGTGACCGGGCAGAATGATCCTATTCGGCAGGCCATTGACCGGGTTTTTGCAGGTGATGAGGCCCGGGCCAAGCGGAGGAAAAAGCTGGAAGGCGGACAGGGCGGCGGCAAGGCCGGTCAGACGGAAAAGGGGCAGGGCCAGGGCCAGGCGCCCGTCCAGATGAGCCCGGAAGAATATCGGAAGGTGGATTGGGAAAGAGAGTTTTACGAGTCCGAGAAGCCGACTGCCAAAGAGGTTTTGCAAAATAAACCATCTTCTGAGCGGACAAAGGCAAAAAGTCAGATCCCGGAAAAGGTCAACCGGGAAAAACTCCTTGAATTTGCCTCAAAGCCCCCTGAAAGGCAGGACAGAAATCCGCAAGAAGCGTTATACGGCCAAAAGGAATGGCGGCCGAGCCCGATTTCAACCTCTATTCAGGAATGGGCCAGCAAGCAGGCCGTTCCGGAGTCAAACCAGCGATACGGAGAAGATGAAATCGCATTTTCGCTTAGAAAGGCCGGACTTGCAAAAGACCTTACTCAGTTAAAACAGATGTCGCGCAATCTTCGTTTGCGGTTTCCAAATGCAAGTCCTGAGCAGATCGTGGCAATGGTGAAAAAAGCAACCGGTAAGCAGAAAAAATAAAAAGGGTCGGTCTACATGCCTATTGATTATCCGAAATATCGTAAGCGGTTAAATGAGGTCACGGGCAGGCAGCCCACGCGGGAGCAGATTTCGGAGTCTGTCGGCCGGGATTCGTTTACGAAGGATTCCTTTAACCAGCAGAACTTTCGGCAAAAGCCGGAGAAAAAGCCGGTCCGAGATATAACCTCGGGGAAGGCCCCCCAGGATGCCGCCGGGGTGTCCTCTGCCATGCCGAAACAAAAGGATCAGTTTTTTGAGGATCTGGTTCAGAATAATCCGGACAAAGATCCGCATGTACTTCAGGCCGGAGTGCAGCAGCTACGCGACGCCCGGCGCCGGGGGTATATATTTGCCGACGACCCCTTGTCCGTCGATGACATTGAAAGAATGGGCCAGAAGCGAAGGGAGAGGATGGATGCCCAGGGTACGCCGGTAGGCGCTTTTTTCAGGACAATGGGCCGGGTGCCTGAAAACCTTGTAGCCAGGGGCATTTCGGCTGCCCAGGGTCAAGGCGGTGCATCTGTTACCGACCGGGGGCTTGGAGACAAGTTTGTTAATTGGGTCGAGGATAGAAACAGGGCGCTTGCCGAGGATTACGAGGGAACCGGCGAGTTAATCCCTGGACTTATTTCTGAAAAAGACATTGCAGAGTTGGGGCCGAATATTGCCTTTACCGGCGTTTCGATGGGGGCCAGCTTGGGACGAAAACAACAAATACGCAATCCAAATCTACAAAAAACATTTCAAAGGAGTCAAAAACTATGGAA
>JAGYOT010000557.1 GCA_018399455.1 Desulfobacterales bacterium | reverse complement strand
GTGCAGAAAAGCGTTGAGACGGATCTTGCGCTCATCGAATCCCTTAATCAGATCTTGGCCAAACTGGAATGGCATATTGAAAAAACAGCCAGACAGCACGATTACCACACCCTGTACCTGCTTCGCTCAGTTCCCGGGATCGGACAGATCCTTGCCCTTGTTATTCTTTATGAAATCAATGATATCAACCGATTTCCTACTGTCAAAAAGTTTTCCTCTTATGCCCGGTTGATACGCCCGGTCAAGGAATCCGATGGCAAACGAACCGGGCAGTCCAACGGGAAAATCGGCAACCATCACCTCAAATGAGCGATCAAGGAAGCATCCATTCTGATGCTGAGAGATTCAGATCAGGCAAAGAAATATGTGGCCCGCCTGGAACGTAAATACAACAAGGGCAAGGCGCTTGGCATTTTTGCACACAATCTGGGCCGCGCTGTTTACTTTATGCTCAAAAACAAGGAGGCTTTTGATATGCAGCGGTTCTTTGCTCAATAAACTCGGGCCGGAAAGGTGTCAGCTTGAGCTCTAACTGAGATCCCATGGGTGGAGCTGATTCTCTTTATTTACTGCCTGCAGCTTGACTGCTAAAAAGAGTGGACCAAATACCCCGAAGCTCAATGACTTGATTGGCGGCACGTTCCCGGCCCGATACGATATAAAGATGGCTTAACAAGCAAGGCTTGTGCTCTGCCCCTTTTTCTGAGTGACGCCATAACTGGATGGGATCTTGCCCAAGCCAATTGACTTTGATTGCGCCGGAGAATGCGTCTTAAAACCGTTGCTACCGCGTCTGTCTTTGCAATCACCGGCACCAGCCAGAACGGACCGCACAGATTGATTTCGGGGGCTTTTCTCGCGTCTGTCTTTGCAATCACAATTTCAGAAGGCGCAGCTTTTTCGGGTTTACGTCTCCGGTTGCGGATCTTTTGAAGTGCCCGGTTTCTTTCGACCTGTCCAGGATGCCGGTGCCGGTAGTTTTTCCAATAGCCAGGAGTTTTCTCCAGCCATTTTTTCTGGCTGAGTCGGCGGTTTTGATTGAAGGTCAGGTTCGTATGGCGCTGCTGCTTTTCCCAACTGGCTTTCCTGGCGCTCTGACAGACTCTGTTCGAACAGTAGTTCTGGTTTCGGTTCCTGGGGACAAAGAACGTGCCGCAATTCATGCAGGGTACCGGGTCCCTCATTCTATATTCCCCCTTGGTTTTTTTAAGGTGAATTAAAAGAGGGGATTATATGTTTTTATACGCAACAAGTGGAATTAAATGAATAAAATGGCGGGGTATTACCGATGGAATTGGCGAGATTTAAATCGGTGGTTCCATATTTTGAAGGCCAAAAGAAGAAAAATGACGAAGTGAAAATACAGCAGACGGCTAACATGAGGTGATATCTGTTGAAAATGTATCAATTTAGCATAGCATCCCTGTATCAAATTATCGTAGCGCTATAGGTCTCGATCTTTCTCTCTTAACAGGTATGGTACGATAGCGGAATACCTGCCAAGAGCAGAGAATGGTTATGCAAAAAAATGCTTATCTCTGGGGATTGGTTTCAGGCGCTTAATCTGTTTTGCTTCAGGGCTGTGCATTGCATGCCAAAGGTCCCAATCCTGTTGCAAGCCAAGCCAGAAATCTGCGGACATACCCAAAACCCTGGACAGGCGTAAGGCAGTATCAGGGGTTACCGAACGTCTGCCTTTAATAATTTCGTTCAGACGAGGGTAAGAAACGCCTAAACGCCTCGCAAGTTCTGCCTGTGTGAGATCAAGCGGCTTAACAAATTGCTCCAAAAGCATCTCCCCGGGATGAGTGGGTGGACGATTTCGAGGCAGCCGCCGACCAGCATCAGTGTTAATCTGTGATTTCGATCTCGTAGGCATGGCCTTCCTCCCATGTAAAACAAATTCTATATTGCTGATTAATGCGGATACGG
>JAGYOT010000556.1 GCA_018399455.1 Desulfobacterales bacterium | reverse complement strand
CCGCGGCAATAAATCCGACCGCGATCCCGGCACGGAGCAGAAAACCGCCCAGGGCCCAGGCCCAGGGATGGCCTGAGCGGATCATGAATTCGATATTTTTGCGAAGCGCAGAAAAGTAGGCCAGGCCGATGCCCAGCCCGGCCAACAGGGCAAAAATCAAATAAATTCGTTCATTCATGGGTTACTTCCATCTTTTGCAGTATGCAAAACGCTCATTCATGCGAACTCTCCCGTTTCACCCAAAACCAGGCGTTCAGGCATCCCAGCACAACGCCCACAAACAGAAGCATAAGCGTCCAGGAAGCTTTTCCCGGAAAAGTTTTGTCCAGCCACAGGCCCACCCCGGTGCCGATGACCGTCGGAATGGCAACGGACCAGCCAACAATTCCCATCATGCCCAGGCCAAACCACGGACTCCTGTCCTCCTTCCGGGCCTGAAGCCTGCGGCGCTCCTTCTTTCCCACTTCCCTGGCCAGGCGCTCCCTTTTATCCGCTCCTCCCCCGGGCTTGTCATCCATGCTGGCGAACCTCCAGAAAACGCCGGATGAAGCCGGCCTCGATCTTGGCCGCCGCATCCCGCGCCATGCGCTCCCGCTGGCTGTAAAAAGAAAACTCCTCGCGGATGGTGCGCTCAAGCTCGCCCAGATCGCCCCCCAACACGGCATGCCGTGTAGAAACATTGACTTCGCCGCCAATCTTGACCAACGTTCCCTCGTCCACGGCCACAAATGCTTCCTTGTCCTCCCCGGTTCGAACATATGACAGGATACCGGGCACCAGCCCTGCCACCCAGTCCTGGTGGGCGGGAAGAATTCCGAAACAGCCGCCCAATCCCTCGGCTGAAACCCTGTTCACAGCTTCATCCACCAGCACCCGGGTAGGCAGAAATATTCTAAGCCGCATCATCTTTTCCCCTTTTGGCCTCATCCACGGAGCCGATCATGTAAAGCCCGCCTTCCGGGGTGTCTGCGAATTCGTCGTTCAAAATCCGCTCGAATCCATCGAGGGCGTCTGACAGATCCACAATTCGGCCTTCGTAGCCCGTAAACTGCTCGGTCACAACAAACGGCTGAGTCAAAAACCGCTCAATGCGCCGGGCCCGATAGACAATGCGCCGGTCCTCGGCGGAAAGCTCTTCCAAGCCCAGCATAACAATAAGATCCTTCAGATCCTCATAGGTGGCCAGTGTCTGCCGGATCTCACGGGCGATCGCATAATGGCGCTCGCCCACGATGTGGGGAACCAGCATAGAAGAACCCGATTGAAGCGGATCTATAGCGGGATAGAGGCCATCGGCGGCCTTTTTGCGGGATAAAACGATGGATGAGGACAGGTGGCCGAAAGTGTGAACCGCAGATGGATCCGTGAAGTCGTCCGCAGGCACATATACCGCCTGAACTGAGGTGATCGAGCCTTCCTCCGTGTTGCAGATACGCTCCTCAAGGCCGGCCAGCTCCGTGGCCAGGGTAGGCTGGTAACCCAGGCGCGAGGGCAGCATACCCATGAGACCGGAAACCTCCATTCCTGCCTGGATAAAACGAAAAATATTGTCAATGAGAAGCAGCACATCCTTTTTCCGGTCATCCCGGAAATACTCGGCCATGGTGAGGGCCGCATGCCCGACCCGGAAGCGGGCGCCCGGGGGCTCATTCATTTGGCCAAAGACCATGACGGTATTTTTCAATACCCCCGCCGTTTTCATCTCCCGGTAAAGCTCCTCGCCCTCCCGGCATCGTTCTCCGATGCCGCAAAAAAGGCTGACCCCCTCGTGTTTGCCCACCATATTGCTGATCAGTTCCATGATGAGCACTGTCTTGCCAACCCCCGCACCGCCGAAAAGGCCTCCCTTGCCCCCAAGTTCCAGGGGCGCAAGCACATCAATGGCCTTGATCCCTGTGACAAAAATCTCCGAGCTCAAGGACTGACGCTCAA
>JAGYOT010000555.1 GCA_018399455.1 Desulfobacterales bacterium | reverse complement strand
TGCCCGAAGGCCGGTGATGGCGCAGAAAAACCAGCGCCTCTGCCGATCCGGTCTGAATCATCCGGATTTCAGCCTGGTCGAAGAAGGCCGGATGGGTTTTCAACAGGCTGTTGATGCGCCGGATACGCTCCACCTGGTTTGTTTTGCTGCCCCAGTTGAGCGACCGGGCGTTGTGCACATCGATTTTTTCATCAGCAAACCATTCCACGCCGTTGGCAAATCCAAATCCGCCTTGATGGGCGCACAGGGCGCAGAGCGCTGTTCTCATGGCGGCATACCGGGTGCTGGTGGAGGCTAGGCGGTTGTTGTCATGGGTTTCGGCGAAATGAATCATGAGCCCCTCTGACTCGGAAATCTGCATGGGCTCCGGCAGATAGTGGGTGATCTGGCCGCGGTCATAGTTTTGAAACAGCTCGGAGTAGGCCCAGTCAAATCCGGCCTTGTTCAAAAGCTGCCGGGTCACGGAAAGCTTGCCGCCCAAGCCTTCAAGAAAGAAAATGGTCTCGGGAAATTCCTCGCGGACCGCTGAAATAATATACATCCAGGCCCAGACCGGGATCATGTAGCCGGCATCGCAGCGGAAGCCGTCAACTCCCCGGCGGCACCAGGTAAGAAAAACCTTCCCCATGTAAACCCAAAGGTTTTTGTACCGGTAGTCCAGCCGCGCCAGATCCGCCCAGGTTACGCCCCAGGCCCCCGGGGCCTCAATGTGCCCGGTGTCATCGCGGACCAGCCATTCCGGGTGGGTTTCGTGGATTTCCGCCGCCCAGCCCGTGTGATTGGGGGCGATATCGAGGATGAGCCCGGCGGAGCGGGCATGCACTGCATCCACCAGCTCGATAAACTGCTCCAAAGGTGTGGCTTTGGGGTCGAATTCCGCGAGCGCCGGATCGATGCTGGTAAAATCGAGCGAGGCATACGGACTGCCGAATCGGCCCATGCGCCCGTATGTGGTCGGCGTGGGGTTGATCGGCAGGAGCTGGATGAAGCGGCAGCCCAGGTAGCCGATGATAAAATCGAGTTCGGCGATTAGATCCCGAAATGTGCCGGAGGGCGGAATAACCGTGTATCCGCATTCGTCCAGCGCTTTGATGGCATCTTTCTTCTTTTCCGGCGCAGTGAACGAGCCGTCCTTGTTAGGGCCGAACTGCCGCACAAAGGCGTTGTAGACAATATTGGCGCAGCAGGTGTCGGTAGGAAGCACATTGACGGATACATTTTCGCCCGGCGGCCAGACAGGGCTGAATTCGTTCTCGGGGAGAAAATAGCACTTGATCTCAAAGTGGCCGACCTCGCAGAGCCCTAGTTCTATCCGGAAGCGTTTGTCGTCAAGCGGCTCCATCCGAATGTCGTACCAGTCGCGGCTCAGCAGGGGCTCATCATGGGTGACCGCCCGCATAATCTCACGCCGGACAGTGCGGCCCTGGCCGAGGTTGGTTCGGGCCCATGCCTGTCCTTTTTGCTTTTCGGAGAGCACCAGCGTTAATTCAATGGTGTCTCCGCGGGTTTTCAGCAGGTGCAGCCCGGGGCTTGGATTCTGTTTTAGTGCGATATGCGTCATAATCACAACAATTAAATAAGAGAAACCGGTTTCCTGTTGAGTGCCTGAGCGAAACCCGTATCCTGTTTTTCGCCCGGGCTATATCTGCCTGGAAAGCTTAAAGCTGTCAGCGGCTTTAAAAAAAGCTGCCGTGAGCAGCTTTTTAAGGTTTTCGTTCGGGCCCTATTTACTTATCCGACCGTTCATATTAGTCTGTTAAATGACGGCCTATGGTCATATAATAACCTTGGGAAATGAATGGTCAAGCCAATAGTGGAAAGGATTTTTATATGGATTTTTTGGTGATCGGCGGCGATGCCGCGGGAATGAGCGCTGCCAGCCGGGCTAAGCGCAATCAGAAGGATATGAATGTAACCGTTTTGGAACAAAGCATGGATGTTTCCTACAGCGCCTG
>JAGYOT010000554.1 GCA_018399455.1 Desulfobacterales bacterium | reverse complement strand
CCTGGTGCTCTGCCAACTGAGCTACACTCACCATATAAAATTAAATTTAATACCAAAACCCTCGGAGCATTTCAAGGAATTTTTTGAAGCCCGCCCGCCTCCGGCCGACTTCTGATGCCGGCATAAACTTGTTGTTGACCCTATCCGCCATTTTTATTAAATATTTGAATTTAACGCATACTCAAATAAAGGATTGGCATGAACCAACTGCAAAAATTTATTTTACGCGCCGCTCTGGGCATTATACTGGCTGTCGTATTGAGCCGGATTTTCCGTCCGGGGGCCGGTGTTCCCATGATTATCGGCCTGACCATTTTACTGGTGGCACTTGCTTATGTGTTTGAGTATCTCCGCCGGAGAAAGACCTAAAACCAACAGGTAGCGAGACTTTGAAACAAATCATTCTGGGCACGGCCGGACATATCGACCACGGCAAAACGACGCTCATCAAAGCTGTGAGCGGCACGGATACGGATCGGCTGAAAGAGGAAAAACAACGCGGCATTACCATCGAATTGGGCTTTGCAGCCATTGATCTCCCGTCCGGTATCCATGTGGGGGTCGTGGATGTGCCCGGCCATGAGAAATTCGTGAAAAACATGGTTGCCGGCGCATCCGGCATAGATGTCGTCGCCATGGTAATTGCGGCGGATGAGGGCGTGATGCCCCAGACCCGGGAACATCTGGAAATCTGCCATCTCCTGGGCGTGGAATACGGATTTGTGGTTTTGACCAAAACCGATATGGTGGATGCAGAATGGCTGGAGCTGGTGGGCGAGGATGTAAGGGAGTTCTCAGAGGGGACTTTTCTTGAAGACGCTCCCATCGTACCGGTATCGGCCGTTACTGGCGAAGGTCTGGATCAGTTTATCCAAACACTGGACGCATACTGCAGCCAGATTCCGGAGCGGGAGCCAACAAGCCTGTTCCGCCTTCCGGCAGACCGGGTGTTTACCATTAAAGGATTCGGCACGGTTATTACAGGGACCCTGATTTCAGGCAAAATCAGCACGGGTGAGCCGGTGATGATATATCCATCGGGGATCAAAACCAAGGTCAGGGGGCTTCAGGTCCATGACCAGAGCGTCTCCCAGGCAGAGACGGGCATGCGGACCGCAATCAACTTCCAGGGAATAGAGAAGGCAAGCGTCAACCGCGGCGACGTGGTTGCCCGGCCGGACACCCTGCGATCCTCTTACATGCTGGATGTCGAGCTGATTATGCTGGAGAGCAACGAACGGCCGCTTAAAAACAGGGAGCAGGTCCGTCTCCATACCGGCACCAGTGAAATCGCCTGTAACGTCATCCTCCTGGATCGAGAGGACTTAATCCCCGGGGAAAGGGCTATTGTCCAGCTCCGGCTGGATGCCCCGGTAGCCTGCGTTCGGGACGACCGTTTTGTGCTTCGCAGCTATTCGCCCGTGCGCACCCTGGGCGGCGGCCGGATTCTGAATCCCGTGCCGAAAAAGCACAAACGGTTCCGCAAAAAAGTCGTTGAAGGATTGGAAAATCTTTTGACAGCAGAGCCTGAGACCCTGATCAACTATCATGTGCAGGAGGCCGCATACAACGAGTTGTCGACGGCGGATCTTTCCATCATGACCAATCTGTCCGCCAGCCAGCTGGAGTCCGCCCTTCAGTCACTGCTTTCCAGGCAAACGATTATTCAAACGGATAAAGAGCCCAAGCGATTTATTCATCAGGACAGCATGGAGCAGTTCAAAACCCAGGTAATTGATCAGCTCAGCCAATACCACCGCAGGCATCCCTTAAAAACCGGTATGCCAAAAGGTGAGCTCAAATCCAAATTCCCGCCGATCCTCAGCAACAAGCTTTTCAATCAGCTCATTCACCGGATGGTACAGGCCAGGGCGATCTGTCAGACGGAAAACAGCATTCGGCTGCCGGACCATGAAGTGCGGCTGGGCGAAGACGAATCGGATTTAAAGGAAAAAA
>JAGYOT010000553.1 GCA_018399455.1 Desulfobacterales bacterium | reverse complement strand
ACCGCAGACAACCGCCTTTTGATGGGCGGCCGGGACGCCGGCCTTGCCTGGGGGAACGACATGGACAAGGACAAAAATCCATCCACTTTCCGGGGGCTCGAAGACGATGTACGCTATATTTTCCCACAGTTAAAGGACGTGCGATTCACCCATCAGTGGGGCGGACCCGTGTCCATAACCCCGGATTTCGCTCCGGCCATGGGACAGGCTGGAGACGACCGGGTGGTTTACAGCCTTGGGTGTATGGGCCACGGGGTAAGTCTTACCCATCTCAACGGCCGAACCCTGGCCGACCTTGTGCTTGGCAGAAAAACGGATCTTACCGATGTGTTTTTTGTAAACCGGACAACGCTTCCCTGGCCCCCCGAGCCTGTTAGGACGATGAGTGCCAAGGCCATGCTGGCGGCAATGAAAGTGCAGGACAGGTTTACGGATACGAATCCTGCAAAAAACCGAGTGGTTACCCCGTTTTCAGGAATTAGCCGAACGAAACGGCGTTTTTAGGCTTCTACCGCTAATCATTTGGCCTCTTGCGATGGCTGTTTGACATAAAGAGCCGCTATCACGGGCATTGCTTTAGCTTCCGGTATAATGTCGACTGATTAACCCCCAGCTTGCCGGCCGCGGTTTTAAGGTCTCCGCAGGTTTCAATGCAATGCCTGATGTATTTAGCTTCAAACTCTTTTACCGCCTCTTTAAGACCGGCCTGCGGATTAAATACGTATTGCGTCTCCTCGTTCAGGGCGAGATCCCTGCGGTCGATCTCCTCCTGGTTGTTGACAACCACCAGCCGTTCAATAAGATGACAGAGTTCCCGAACGTTGCCCGGCCATGCATAGGCGCAGAGCGCATTGAGCGCGTTTTTGGTTAAATAAACCTGCTTGTTATATTTCTTGCTGAATTTTTGTACAAAATAATTGACAAGAGGCAGGATATCGTTCCTCCTTTCCCGAAGCGGCGGTACGTGGATGGGGATGATGTTTATTCTGTAATAGAGATCCTCCCGGAATTGTCCTTTCCTGACCATATCCGCCAGATCGCGATTGGTGATAAAAACAAAACGGGCGTCAATTTTGCGTTTCTCTACTCCGCCTACCCTTATGTTTTCGTGATCCTGCAGGACGGTCAACAGCTTGGATTGAAAGCTAAACGGCAGTTCTCCGATTTCATCCAGGACCAGGGTCCCGCCATCGGCCAATTCCAGAAGCCCGGCTTTCCCTTTCGGGCTGGCGTTGGTAAACGCCCCGGGTTCATAGCCAAAGAGCTCGGCCTCGAGAAGATTTTCGGGAATGGCGCCGCAGTTGATTTTTAAAAACGGACCGCTGGAGCAGTAATAGTTGCTCGTGTGAAGGAGCTTGGCCACGACCTCTTTGCCCGCCCCGGTTTCCCCGGTGATTAAAACCGGTGTCTTAACATCACTAATTTGAACAGCCAGGCGGGTGATATCATTCATGGGCTTGGAATTGGCAATCAGCTCCTCCTTCTCAAGCAACTGCTGTTGCAGGGTTTCCAGCTTTTTTTTATATTCGATATTTTGTTCCTGAGCGGTTTTCAGCTCCTTGTAAAGCTTTTGGATATCGGTCAGATCCCGCACTGTGGTGACCACCATCTCCACGTTTCCCTGTTCGTCAAATACCGGATTTCCGGAGACTAGAACCTCCCGGTTTGTCATGGTGGTCGCCTTGCATGAGATGGGCTTTTTGTTTTTGATAATTCTCGGCGTCACAAATTTTGATACATAGCCCTTTTTTTCCAGGTCGGCCGTATTTTTACCCACCACATCTTCGGGCTTCATGCCGGTGATACGTTCCCAGGATTTATTAACGCGTAGCGTAAAGCCCTGGCCGTCAGCTATGTAGAGCCCGTCGTAAGTAGACTGGAAAATCATATCCAGTTCTTTGATCAGATTTTTGTGCGAATTGTAATCAAACAAGCTAATTTTAAGTTCAGAATTCTCGTAATCTTCAAA
>JAGYOT010000552.1 GCA_018399455.1 Desulfobacterales bacterium | reverse complement strand
GGCAACGCTTATCTCAACGTACGAGGCGACATGGGCATTGTGGTCAAAACCGACAATCCCCATTCTGTGCTGAGGGAAAACGTCTTCATGCTTCATCCTGATCACACCCGGAGCGCTTCCCTTTACGGCCGCCCCGGTTTTTTCTTTTATGCTCTCAACCGTTGTTTCCGTTTTTTCTTTTACGGTTTCAACTGCTTTTCCGGTTTTTTCTTCTACGGTTTCAACTGTTTCTTCAGCTTCCTCCCGGGCCGGCGCTTTGGCTTCTTCTTCGCTTCCGCAGGCGGCAAAAACAAAAAATAAGCTTAACACCGCAAGTAGCAGAAAAAATTTTTTCATACGGGACCTCCTTTTTTGGCGGTTTTTTTCCATACGGTTTTTTATTTGATGGTTAAATGTTTTATAAAAAGCGATTTATACCGCCGAAGCAGTATCTTTGCAGAAAGTAAGGGGCATACGTATGGCAACGTTTTCAAATTCTCCTGCATATTTAATCATAAAGGGGCAGATGCACTTGTCAAACGAAAGACTTAAGGTGAACATAGCCCCGGTGTTTTGTGAAGGAAAACTGTCCTTACGGTGAACCGGTTATAAAGGACCGTTTAAGGATGTTGACGATTTATTGAACCGGCCAGTTGTTCAATTCTTTGTTTTTGATTGATGATCCGTTTTTTCCAGGAGTTGTCTGTGCCCAGGTGGATGGATGCCAATCCGTTGAAGTTAAAGGCCTGTTCCGGTTTTTCTTTTAAAAGCCATGCTTCGGCCAGATAGTAGTAATTTTGCCCATTGGCGGGGGCAAGGCCAACGGCGCGTTCAAGCATGCGGATGGCTCTGTCGGGCCGTCCTTGCGCAATAAGTCTTTGGGCTCTTTTGGTCAGCTCAAGGGATGCCAGCATCCGGGGCCTTAATTTTGGGACATCTTGTTCTTTTGCGGCCGGAGCTGATGCCGCGGGTGGTTTATCCGACACGGGACGCCGCGTTGGCCCGGGGGTTGGCTGAATCCCTTTCGGACTGCAGGAAATCTGCACAAGCATGAAGCAACCGGCCAGTAAACCGCGAGCCAATCTGGCGCGTGAAAATTTTTTTTGGGCCCATGGAAATCTGATTTTTTCGATATGATTTGAAAGGCTATAGCAATAGAGGCTCAATACTGCTGCAACGAGTATGTTTACGACAGAAACGGGGTATAATAGGTATGCGCGCACACGGATGCCGGGGGGCCTGGTTTTTTGCATATGGACATACAAAACGTTATTATTACCTTTTAAAATCTAATCTGTGGGCTTTTGGACAAAACAGACAATATACTATACCGCTTAAAAAAATTAATGCAAACGAAGCGTCTGTTTTAATTTTTTAGCGGTTAACCGGAGAGATGCCATGACGATCCGAAACCTTGATATCATGTTCAAACCCGCTTCGGTTGCCCTGGTGGGCGCCAGCCGGAAACCGGCCTCCATCGGAGCTGTCATTGCCCGCAATTTGGTCGGCGGCGGTTTTAAAGGGGAGATTTTTCCTGTCAATCCAAAATACAAGTCCATAGAAGGACTTCCCGCTTATCCGGATCTGAAGAGTCTGCCAAAAACGCCCGATCTTGCAGTGATTGCCACGCCGCCTGAGACAGTTCCACAATTGATCGAAAAACTGGGCCTGATGGGAGGCCGGTCCGCGGTGGTGATTACTGCCGGGTTCGGAGAGGGCGGAAGCGAAACAGGGAAGGATCTTCGCAGGCAAATGCTCGAATCGGCCCGTCCGCACCTGCTGCGCATCGTGGGTCCCAACTGTCTTGGGATAATGGTCCCGGGGAGGGGGCTTAATGCAAGTTTCGGCCACGTGCACCCCCTTAGCGGAAATATCGCTTTTGTCGCTCAGTCGGGGGCAATTCAGACCTCTGTACTCGACTGGGCAACGTCCCAGGGGATCGGATTTTCGCATTTCGTATCGGTGGGCGATATGTCTGATGTTGATTTCGGC
>JAGYOT010000551.1 GCA_018399455.1 Desulfobacterales bacterium | reverse complement strand
CGGAAACGCCACGTTGCTCTGTGAAATCTCCGAGGCGGCGGTAGCCGGGGAAAGGAATTCATACACTAAACCCGGAAGCCGCTCTTCTTTTTTTTCCCGACCCCTTAACAGTCTGGTTGAGCGGATATTGCGGGGGCTCGTGGGGGGCGTATTTATCTACGCAGCGATACCCAAAATTCTTGATCCGGCGGCATTTGCCGGAACTGTCTATAATTATCAGGTTCTGCCGGAGGGCCTGATTAATCCGGCGGCTGTTTTTCTGCCCTGGCTGGAGCTGGTTACCGGGCTTTTTGTCATAGCGGGGATATGGCTTGAAGGGGCCTTGATTCTCTATAATCTGTTGATGATTGTTTTTATCAGCGTTTTGGCGTTCAACACGATCCGGGGTCTGGATATCCAATGCGGCTGCTTTGCTCATGGCGGTTCCGATATTATCAATATTGGCACCATTGTCCGGGATGTTCTGATATGGATTCCCTCAGCCTACCTGCTATTTCGGGTGATCCGAAGACCGGAAGGCAAAAAAGTTTCTGTTTTGTCCCCTGAATAACAAAAGAAAAAGCCCTGAGAGCACCATGTCATAAGAAGTGCTCGCAGGGCCGGGTATATATCAACCCGCTGTTAAGGCAGGCGGGGTTCTATTTATGAAAAGAAATATTCCTGTATATAATCAGAGAATCTTTGTCAATTAAAAAGCAATTGTTTTTTGAAAAAATTTTTATATGATTTCGCAGTAAGGAAAATGGACACATCCCTGCTGGAACAGTTGATGACCAAAATTTCACTCTGCCTCTCCAACGTTATGGCCCATGAACGGCTGCAGTTTTTCGCTTATCATGATCCGTTGACCGGGATTTTGAATCGACGTGCCTTTGAAAAAGAAGCTGACAAGGCCCTCTATGCCGCCAAAAGTAAAAAAAGGCGGCAAAGACCGAACCCGAAGACAGGGCTTTCGATATTACCTGAGACCTGCCGGCTTTTAAGAAGCCATCAAATCATGTTTGCCAATGATCCGTTCGTAAACCCGAGTGTAATCTGAAACCATTCGGCCCACACTGAAATGTTTTGCCACCCACTGGCGGCATTTGCGGCGGTCCAGAGCTTTAACGGCCGCCACCTTTGCCGTCATTTCACCGGCATCCCGCACCAGAAAACCAGTGCGGCCGTCTGCAATAATCTCAGGCATGCTGCCCCGGTTCACCGCGATCACCGGTGTTCCACAGGCCATCGCCTCCACCACGGACAGCCCGAAGGGCTCTTCAAAATTGATGGGGTGAAGCAGGGCATAGGCGCCTCCCAAAAGCGCATTGCGCTCTTCCGGTCCGACGCTTCCAACGTAGCGGAAGCGCTCGTTATCCAAAAAAGGCTGAACCTCTGTTGCAAAATAGGCCTGATCCTGGATAATGCCGGCCAGAATCAGCTTCATTCCGGTTTGCCGGGCCACTTCAACACATTCCCGCACCCCCTTCTCGTGATGGATCCGGCCGAAAAAGAGCAGATAGTCTCCGGCTTCGGGCTGAAAGGTAAATTGCCCCAGGTCAATTCCGTGGTGTACGGTGGCGAGGTAGTCGAGTGCCGGGTTTTTGTCCGCTTCGCTGATGGCCACGTAAAACGCCTTGCTGTTATATTTTTGATAGACGGGCAGAATCCCTGGCGAGGAAAATCCATGGATGGTGGTTAACAAAGGGGTGGGGGTCATTTGCATGTAAGTAAGCGGCAGGTAGTCAAAATGATTGTGGATCAGGTCATATTCATGGCCTTTCTCGAAGAGTTCTGAAATGTGAAGGCATTCCCAAACCTTGGGTAGCAGTTCGGGATCTTCCGCGTAGCCTCGCGGGCATACACTGACCAGCCGGGCCCGTGTTTGGGAATCCCCGGTGGCAAAGAGCGTCACATCGAAATCACGTGCGACCAGTTCTTCTGTGAGCAGGGAAACTACATTTTCCCATGGGCCGTAATGCCTTGGCGGAGTACGCCAGGCGATAGGAGAAAGCATGG
>JAGYOT010000550.1 GCA_018399455.1 Desulfobacterales bacterium | reverse complement strand
TCCCGAAGTTACTTAGAAGCCATCAAGGCCGGCAGCATTTTTTTGATTCAGACAAACTCATTGTGACCGTCGGCAGGGGGGACAGCAACCCCGGCTGGAATCTCTATTCTGCTGCCATCTGCTTGAGCCGGGAAAGCTGTTTCCAGTTGAACGCCGGCTGGCATGGGAATACGGCATTGTTTGTGTAAATGGGATCAGCCTCCAGATTGTAGCGCGATGCCCTGACTGCGGCAGGCCACATGGCGGTGTGGGGAATAGGGCTATAGTAGGCAAGGATGGGTTTGATGCCGTTTTGTTTAACCATGCGGATATCGGCCTCCACTGCCGCCATATCCTGTCCGGGAAGCCCCACCAGGAGGTAGGCGCCCATCCGATCGCCCTTAAAGCCGGCTTCTCTGAGGCATGCGGCTGCCCGGAAAAACTCCTCCCTCTTAAATTTTTGATCCATGTGACGGTTTTTGAAGTCCAGGCTTTCAAGCCCAAGCCGGAGAGTGACAACGCCGGCCTGCGCCATTAAGCTGGTGGTCTCCTTCGTGATTTCCCGTATATGGACCGCATTCGGAGTGTGGAACTGAAACGTCATACCGCTTTCAATGAGCTGCTCAAACAAGGGCATTGCATGGGAGCGGGCATTAACCAGCAATGCGTCATCATAGAACACGAAATTCGTCACCCCGAAATTTTTTTGCCAATGCCGCACTTCCCGGAAAACACTCTCCGGAGAACGCAATATCCGAAGGGGCTGAAGCCGGTTGGAGGCGCAGTATGCACATGAATAGGGACATCCCAGGGAGGTTAAGAGGGGAACATAGCCGATTCTGGACTGAAGATCAAAGGCCGGCCAGGGCCATGCATCCGGTTCAGCCGGGTCAAAGCGAGGCTCGCTGGCATACCCGGTAAATTCTTCAATAATGGAGAAAATCCGTTCGTACGCGTTGCCCGTGATCACTGCGTCCGCGCCTGTAGTCTGCCTGGCATGATCCGGGCACAGGGTGGCATAGATCCCGCCCAAAATAATGGGTACATCCGGAAAAGCCGTTCGCAGCTCGCGAACGGCCGCGGTCACCCCTGGATACCAGTACGTCATGAGGCTGGTGACCAGGATAAGCTCCGGTCTGGGCATATGAAAAAGATCCTCCCGGAACCATTCCGGGCAAATCCCATACCGGGAATAATTCCGCGCGACATCCTCAAGCCCGTCGGGTTTGGAAATTCGTGTTTTCAAATAAGGCCCGCGTCCGTTTCTGGCAGCAGGATCAGCGGGTTTGGCCCTGGGATGGAACCGGTCGAGGCAATCCATGTAGGAGACCGGAAATCCATTATATCGCAGCATCCCGGCCAGCAAAAGCAGGCCATACGGCTTGGCCCAGACATCATAGGCGGCAAAATCATAAATCCAGGGATTGACGAGTAAAATATGAGGTGGTGCGGATCTCAAGAGAAATCGTCGAATTCGTTGTCAAAATACTGCATGGAGGTTTTTTTTAGTTCGCGGCGGCTGAAAAGCAGGGTATAGTTTGAAATGCCCGTATCTTCGGCAATTTTGCGTGCAATTTCCCGGCATCCGGATTCATCGGCTGCATGGACCATGGTATAGAGGTTATAGGGCCAATCCGGCGCCGGCTCTCTTCGGTAGCAATGGGTTACAGCCGCATAGCCGGCAATCTGCTCTCCCGCCTTGTCTATAATCGCTTCATCGACCTGCCAGGCTACCATGGCATTGGCGTTGAAGCCGGATTTCTGGTGACGCAGCGTGGCTCCGAACCGGCGTATGACGCCCTGGTCATATAATCCTTGCACGACGGCTATCACGGTATCCTCGTCAACTCCGATCACTTCGGCGATCTCTTGGTAAGGCCTCTGACAGACCGGAATATCCCCCTGCAGGGCGGCGATCACTTTTTTTTCCAGATCACTTGGCATGGAGTCCGTGTTCGATTATTTGTCAGCCGGCTTTCGAGATTAGTATAAAGGCCGGAGCCGTTGCCCAGAAGATGGTC
>JAGYOT010000055.1 GCA_018399455.1 Desulfobacterales bacterium | reverse complement strand
GGCCTGGAGAAGCAGCTCCTGGTCAAGGACATCAGCGAACTCTTAAACGGCTCGACCGTCGCTGCCGATTGACCGGTTCATCGGTGTTTGCCATGATATAGCGGGCCGTCCCGAAAAATCCTGATTCCGGGGCGGCCTTAAAACCTCTGCAAGCAGCATTTAAGCTCTGAATACGTGCACTGAATTGAACCCTGTTGGCTCCTACAATTCGGCGTTACTCATTCTTTATCCAGGCAAATGCGGAGCTGCCCCCGCCCGGGGACGCGCCCCCCTGCCCCGCCTGTATCTTGTATTTTTCAAAAGCATTAAACCGCCGCCCCTGTTTCGTTCCGCAAACTTTCATCCGATTCGCCGGGGATGATCCAAACGGCAGTCACTATGAGAGCCGCCTATTGATCGCCCCCGCAATCGGAGATCATTTCTCTTTATTGCTAAACCATTCTGAACCACGTCCATCCAAAGGAGAAGGCAAGTGCTTGAAAAAATTGGAGGTTTTTTTGCTGAAAAGGTCAAACGCTGGCTGCCTGATTCGCTGGTTTTTGCTTTTATTTTAACTATCCTGGCCGCAATTTTGGTGTTTATCCTGACCCCGACCAAACCGGTCGAGCTCGTTCATCACTGGTATAAAGGCTTTTGGATCATGCTCGAGTTCGCCATGCAGATGGCCCTTATCCTGACTTTCGGCTATTGTATCGGCATCTCCAAACCAGTCGCGTGGCTGTTCGACAAGATTGCCGGCCTTATTTCAACCCCGGTTGTTGCCTACCTGACAATCTCTCTGGTCTCCATCGGTCTCATGCTGATCAACTGGGGCCTGGCCCCGGTTGCGGGTCTTTTTGCCCTCGAGGTTTCACGACGGGTTAGAAATGTAGACTACAGGATCGCCTGTGCCGCTGTCTACTCCGGCCTGCTGCCCTGGCACGGGGGATTTTCGGCCTCCGCTCCGTTATTGATGAACACCCCGAACAACCAATTCATCAAATCCGGGGTGATCGACCATGTCATCCCAACCTCGGCCACCCTTGGCAGCACCTTGAATATTGTATTGATTATCGCCACCGTTATTGTCGTACCGCTCTTTATTCTTCTGGTTGCCCCGGGCCGGGCAAAGAAAGAGTTTGACACATCGGCGCTGGCGGATGCATCTTCAGCCTGCGACGATACCGCAGCGCAGAAACCCGAAGAGCCCCTTGAAAGACAGGAACGTGCACCTGCCGATATTATGGAAACCAGCTGGATCCTGACACTGATTATCGTAATCGCCGGGGGTACCTACATCATTCCGCACTTTGCCAAAACCGGAATCAACGGCTTAAACCTCAATACGGTCAACTTTTTTTTCCTGATGGTGGGGCTTTTGTTGCACGGTACGCCCAGGAATTACATCAATGCAATGAAGCAGGCCGTGCGGGGAGTGGGCGATATTCTGCTCCAGTTCCCCTTTTATGCGGGCATCATGGGCATATTCATGTTCTCCGGCCTTTCCGCCATTATTGCGGAATGGTTCGCAAGCTTTGCGACCGCCACGACATTTCCCTTTTTTGCCTTCCTTTCCTCGGCCATCGTGAACCTGTTTGTGCCTTCCGGAGGCGGGGAATGGATCGTGCTCGCTCCGACCATTATCCCGGCAAGTCATGAAATCGGGGCATCGCTTGAAAAGGTCATCATCTGCTTCGGCTACGGCGACGCCCTCACCAACCTCATCAATCCGTTCTGGACATTGACATTCATCCCGATTATGTCCAAACTAATGGATATCCGCCCCAGAGACTTTATGGGGTATACGGTGCTTTTATGTATTCTGTTTTTCATCGTCATAACCCTGGCGATATTTCTGGTGCCCGCCTAGTCCGGCCCAAAGGCGATCTTTAATAAACAGACCCGGCCGGGGATGCCGGCCGGGTCAAACCAGCAACTGAGAACCGATAAACTAGATTTTCAGAAAGGAAGAAGTTCTATGGAAAAACGGATTGTAACAGCGGCGATCACCGGCGCCATCCACACCCCGTCAATGTCGCCCCATCTGCCGATAACCCCAAAGGAAATCGCCCAGGAGGCCGTCCGCGCCTATGAAGCAGGCGCTGCTGTTGCCCACATTCATATGCGAAACCCCGAAAACGGTCGGCCTGAAGGCAACATTGACAGCTTTGCAGAGGTTGCCGCCCACATCAAGGAAAAAACGGACATGATCATCTGCTTTACCACCGGCGGGGCGCTCGGCATGAGTGTCGAAGACCGGCTGAAAGTGGTGCCCAGTTTTGAACCGGAGCTCGCCTCCTGCAATTCAGGGTCCGTCAACTTTGCCCTGTTTCATGTCCTGGAGCGAATGAAGGAGTTCAAGTATGACTGGGAAAAGCCGTTTCTCGAGATGACCGAGGATTTTATTTTCCCCAATACCTTCAAAACCCTGAAACAGTATACGCAAACCTTTAAACAATACGGCACCCGGCCGGAGCTGGAAGTCTATGACACCGGGATGATCAACAACATTGCCTACCTGATCAGCAACGGTTATCTCGAGGAGCCCGTCTATATTCAGTTTGTCATGGGCATTCTGGGCGGCATCCCGGCCACCGTAGACAACCTGCTGTTTCTCTACAACAGCGCCAAAAAAACCATCGGCAATTTTCACTGGTCTGTCTGCGCCGCCGGCAAGCACCAGATCCCGATGTGCAACATGGCCCTTTTAATGGATGGCCATGTCCGCGTCGGCCTTGAGGACAGCCTCTATATCACAAAGGGTGAGCTGGCCACCAGCAATGCGGATCAGGTCGCAAAAATCATACGAATTGCCCGGGAACTGGGTATTGACCCCGCAACCCCCCAGGAGGCAAGGCGTATACTCGGGCTTAAGGGACTTGAAAAAGTTACTTATTAGTTTTCCAGTTACTCAAACATATCCTTAAACCTGCGGGTCTTCTCCGGCGGCCACTGAGTACAGTAGGCAGGCTTTCCCTTCATCACAAGCTGCATACAGATGTCTTCGCAGGCCGGGTCGCAGTGGATGATCTCCTCCTCGCGGCCCTCGCGGACCTTCTTCGGCCATTGCGGATCTGCCCAAAGGACCCGGGCAAGTCCGATCAGGTCGGCCCGGGCGGCCCCGATAATCCCTTCCGCAGTCTTTGGCGAAGAGATGCGGCCGGCAGCAATAACCGGTACCTGCACATGCTTTCGTACCGCTTCTGCAAGATCCGCCATATAGCCCTCATTTTTGGACCTCTCGATAATCTCCGGCAGCGTAAATGATTCGTAGGTACCTCCCATGACAGAAAGATAGGCCACCCCGGCATCTGATAGGGCACGGGCAACCGGCTGTGATTCATTAAGCCGAAGCCCGTCAGGGAGAAACTCGTCTGCCAGAAAACGATAGCCCACCGGAAAATCCCCGACGGCGTCCCTCACCGCAGCAACGACTTCCAAAAGAAATCTCATCCGGTTTTCCAGGCTTCCCCCATAGCCGTCTTCGCGTTTGTTGGTACGGGGTGAAACAAACTGGGCCAGCAGGTAGCCCGTGCCGCCGTGAAGCTCCACCATATCAAAACCCGCCTTCCTGGAGCGCTGTGCGGCAGCAGCGAATTTATCCCGAATAACATTCAGCTCCCCGGGTTCAAGCGCCCTGGGCAGACGGCCAAAGGTTTTTACCGCAGACGGAGCCACAGGTTCCCCCACTCCGGCAAACCGGCCGGCGTGGTTGATCTGAATACAGGCAAGCGCCCCTTCCCGCTTGATGGTTTGCGCCAGTTCGGTCAATCCCTCAAGGCTGTCGTCCGTATCAATTCGGATGGTTCTTTGAGACCCCCTGCCGGTGGGAAAGTCCACTACAGCATTCTCCACGATTATCATGGCCGCCCCGCTCTGCGCCATCAAACGGTAGTGCTCCAGCAGAAGCGGCGTGACCGTGCCCCCCTTCCCGGCATATCCCAGGTAAAGGGGTGCCATGACGATACGGTTTTCCAATTCACATCCTCCAAGCCGAATGGGCGAAAAAAGATGGGGATACATGTCGAGCCTCCTTTTTACATTATTATTTTTTTAAAGGATAACCGGGCGGGGAACAGGTGTCAAAGCACTTGTCAAACATGCATAGCCCCAATGGCCTGACAAAACCGGCATCTCCATACAATTGTTGCTTGATCGTCAGGCGAAGCCGTGTAAAATAGAGCCAAATTCCGGTTGCCGGCATTGCCGGATTCATGCAAATATTCTATAATCTCCCAAATTTATGAATAAATCAATTCTATTTACCCTTCTCTCCGCGCTCTTTATCGCTTTGGTGGGCATCGGCATCATTGCGCCCGTGATGCCCATATACGCCACGGATTTAGGGGCCACCGGGTTTACCCTGGGGCTGATCATCGCCGGATTTTCTTTAAGCCGGGGGCTGCTTCAGCCTTTTGTGGGGGGCCTTGCGGACAAGCATGGGAGAAAGCGCTTTCTGGTCTCCGGCCTTTTTATATACTCGCTTGCCGGATACGCCTACACCCTGGCATACGCAGTGGAGCATCTGGTCTGCATAAGAATTATGCACGGCATCGGTTCGGCCATGATTATTCCTATGGCCATGGCCTATATCGGAGATATGTCGCCGCAGGGCGAAGAGGGAAAATACATGGGCATGTTAAATATCGCGCTTTTTTCCGGGATCGGCGGCGGTCCCATTCTGGGGGGCTTTTTTCTCGATATCTGGGGACAGGATTCTGCATTTTATGCCATGTCCGCCCTAAGCATGGTGTCGCTTCTCATGGTCGCCGCCCTTTTGCCGGAACAGGCAAAATCGGATCTGATGCCTGACTACGGTCCCATGCTTAGTGTCTTCAGGAGAATGCTTCGGAGCAAAAGAGTCATGGGGATGCTGCTTTCCAGGATGGCCACCATGATTATCATGATCCCCTCAATTGCTTTTCTGCCGCTTCTCATGAAGGCATTCATGAACTCCACAGGCATTGAAATCGGTCTGGTGGTGGCTAGCCGGACATTGGTCAACGCCGTCCTTCAAACCCCGTTCGGCCGATGGGCCGACTACTGGTATAAAGGCCGGATCATCTTTATCGGCTCCACCATTATCAGCATCGGTGTTTTCGCTGTTCCCTTTGCCGGGGACCTGATGCAGCTAATGCTCTTGTTCGCCCTGATCGGTCTGGGAGAGGCCGTGGTCTGGCCTGCCCTGGGGGCGCTCGCCACCGAGGAGGGCCGGCATTACGGACAGGGATCGATGATGGGCGTGTTCAACATGGCCATGAGCGGCGGTCTTTTTGTGGGCGCCATGGGCGTTGGAAGCATGGTGGATTTCATCGGCCTTGCCTGGGCGTTCTATATCGTAGCCGTGGTATTATTCGTCTCCACCGTGGTAGCGGTCAGACTGATCGGCACCGAACCCTCAGGTGCGGCATAATTCCCGGATGCCCTGACTATCCGGCGATCCCAATGAGCACAGGAAATTTTCAGTCTTTTGAGCCGAGGGTTAAGCCGCCGTTTCCTGCCAGATACTCAAAGGCCTTAACCACCTGGGGGTCGAAGTGAGAGCCCGAGTTTTCCCTGATAAACTTCACAACCTCGTTATACTTCCAGCCGGGACGATAGGGACGCTCCAATATCAGAGCCAACTGATGGGACATATCACTTACACGTTCTGAATGACCGGCGGTCCATGGCGATTTCGCATCTACAGTTCTCGCCAGGGCGGTAAGTGAGCCCTCATTCAACTGGTCAAGTTCGCGAACCAAGCCCGAATTTGCCAGTGCAACCGCCATTTGAGCCGCCATTTGGCCGGCCTGGCGAAGGTCTTCATCAAACCTGACAACCTCCGCCGGATATCCCAGGTTCAATGTGGCCAAAAGCCTGGTTTGAATAAAAACCGGTATCACAAGCCATTGCTCCACTGTGTCGTCAAAGGGCCTGAGGTAGCCCGGCACCTTATCCCCGCGCCGGATATGCATGAAGTTTTGATTGCTTAATCGCAGGACAACGTCATCGGCATCGAAAAAAACATTTTCACTGCGGGCCGCCTCCCCCTCCTTGAAGCTATACACATAAATGGTATGGAAGGCATCGGCTACCTCAGCGAATTCATCACGACTGCCGACATTGATCAAGCTTTGAAAGTCATGCGAGGCGATTCTCTGAATTCCCGGAGCGGCCAAAGTTTGATGGAAAATTTTGGAGAACAGCGTCAGGATCGGCCAAAGAGCTAACCAGGACATTTCGGTCCTGATCAATGACCAGAAGCTCTGTTTGAGCCGGGATCATATTGTCCTTGCCGATTTTCCATAAAAAACCGGATTTGATTTCACCGACAAGCAGACCACGGTTAAACCGTCCGGCAACCACTGGCATGGCAATGCAGATCCGGGCGCAGGGAGTTGCTTTTTCAATAAAAATCGATACCATCTCAGATTCATAGGAGATAGCGGCATAGTCGATATGAAAGGGTCTTGAACCATCCGTGTCCAGGATGGTTGCCGTTCGGCCGGGGCCCCGGTAATAGATGATCGATACAAACCTGTTTTCAATACCTTCCCACAAAGTTATATCCGAGGGGCTTTCCTTAGTAGTACTGCACCAATCCGAAATAGCCTCCGTTGTTGGCCCGTACGACATCGTCCCGGCTCGCCCCTGCCGTAAAGGGGGCGACACTCTTCCCGTCACGGCCCTTACTGTATAAGTCAAAGTCCGTATTGACCGGAACAAGGAACTTATCCTTGCGAAGCGAACCCTTGTTCGTGCCTTCCACCGGCGTATATCTGTCCTTGCAAATCCATATCAGCATGCATTCCCCGGACATGATAAACAAAACATGATAACCATCTGTTTTTTAAAGTCGGACAGAATTGAGTAAGCTTAAGTAAAAAATACCCTTCTCAGCCTCAAGCCCCACGCTTCACCGGGCTCGGCGACCCGTCGTACTGAACGGATTTTCGGGGTTTGCCCCCGTTATCCAAGCAGATTTTTTCGAATATTGCCAAACCGGTCGAACACCTGCCGGCTGGCAAAGCAAATGGAGAGATAGATGGAAAGGATTGCGGTCACATGGATGGCAGGATGTGAAACAGACAGCATGAGACAAGGTTGTCCTTGCCCGGCAAGCAAGCCCCTCGCTGCCGGAATTACTCCGCCAGCCAGGCTTCAACTGAATCCGGATGCTGATGGACCCATTGAACAGCGCTCTGGTAAGGCCGGCCGCTTCTTTGTATCATGTCCATCACCTGGTGAATAGCTTCCGGCTCCCAGTAGAAGTTGTCAAGAAATTGGTACAGACGGGGGATTTCCTCCTTAAGGCCTTTTCTGACCATGGTGTGAATGGCTTCCGATCCATTGTAGACGCCTTTTGGATCCTCAAGGTATTTAAGGTCCCAACGGGCGAATTTCCAGTGAGGCGTCCAGCCTGTAACCACCACCCACTCCCGGGCTTTGATTTTTTCTCCCAGAACCTTTGTCATAAAAGCGCCGCTTCCGGAGATCAGCTCCATGCCCTCCATCTGGTATGCGTTAATGGCTTCTTCTGTTAGGCGCATGATGCCAGCGCCGGGATCAACCCCGATAATCTGCCCCTTGAATTGTTCTGCATGCGCATCTAACCGGGCGATGGAATCAACAGGCACATAGTCAGGGACCACAAGCCCGACCTTTGTCCCGACAAGATTGGGGCCCAGATCCACCACATTGTCTTCAACCTTCCCGTAAAAGCACTGATGAAGACTGGGCAGCCAGGCACAGACAAACCCGTCTACATCCCCGCTGGCTGTGGCAAGCCACATGGATTCTGCCCCCATGGGCACCAGCTGGCAATCATAGCCCATCTTTTCCTGCAATACGGCCTTCACCACATTGGATGCGGCAGTTGCACAGGACCATTGGGCATAGGCAATTCGAACCGCTTTGTCTTCGGCAGCGGTGCTTGCGGAAACGCACCAAATCATTAAAGCTTCTGCAATTATGCAGCAGATCATCCATCTTATGGTTTTTGACATCGCGTTTCGTCCCCTGCGCTGAATACGATGAATGGCAGCGTCAGCCCCACAGCCTAAGAGCCCGCGGTCGGTTCATGGAGTCCCATGAACTTCTCATTGCCCCGGATCATCCGGCGAACCGTCTCTACATATCGCATGCCGATTTCGGAATACTTTTCAAGTCCGTTTGCCATCAGATGCGGATCCGGCTCTTTTCCGGCAATCCGCATCCGGTATCGCTGTATCCGAAGCTCCCGGTATGCCGGATGAGAGTTCAGGTTTCGGATATATGCGCAAACGGACTCAGACACATCGTCAAAAGCCCGGACTTCATAACTTGCCCCCGCAGGGCGTTTTCGCGGAACAATGCCGCACCCCTTCTCAAAGCACCATTGCCCGAACAGGTTTTTGCCTTGCCGGGCAAAATAAGAAGTCCCCCACCCCGATTCCTTTGCCGCCTGAATTAATGCCAGAGATACCGGGATCTTGTCAATATGGATCAGCATTTCCCGGAAGAAGCCAACGGCTTCCTCATATGCCGAATCCACACGGTATTTATCGGCAAGCGCGGTTAAGGTCCGGATCTCCTCCGCAGACAATGCCGCTCCATCCCGAACACGCTGCCATTTTAAAAGCACATAAGCCCGTTCCTGTAACACCTTCCGGTTTTCCTTCCGGACAATCGGCCGCAGAAAGTCAAAGAATGCTCTTTTTTTTTCCGCCACATTGGTGTACCCGGAAAAATCGGGAAGGTCTGTCCGGATCGCTTCCGGCAAAGATTTGACAGCCGAATCGCTCTTTGGACTTTGCTGATAACCCGCATTTTGATACAAACGCCCGGCCCCGCTTTTTCCATCATTCTTTAATCCAGGCGGTTCAATCCGCCCGATCACGTC
>JAGYOT010000549.1 GCA_018399455.1 Desulfobacterales bacterium | reverse complement strand
GAACTTTTTTCTTTGCCATCCAAAAAGTCAGTTTTTGATGGCCCGAAAAAAATTGTCTTTTCAAAATGACATATTTTCAGGCATGCTATGGAACAGAACAGGTCACGGGGGCCTGGCTTAAGGGGTAAGAATGGGCCTACAACGAAAATTCTGGCTTTTTTCGGTTGCCTGGATTATTGCCATACCGGTTGTACTGTTCTTTCTGGCCTTTTTCTTTTACCGCAGCCTTCCTGCAGAAGCCCAGGCGGCCTTTAAAAGCAGCCTGCTTGAAAACCTTCCCCTCTTTCTTTTTGCCTGCCTGCTCAGCATCATGGGGCTGTTGATATGGATGAATGAGGTTTTTCAATATTTTATTCTGCCCTTTGAAAAGCTCAGGGATGAACTGCGCCTGATTACCGTCGTAAAACCCTCGCATCGGATTGAATTAAGGGGCAGCAAAGACCTTCAGGAACTGGCCGATGCCGTGAATCAAGCGGCCGAATTGATTCACCTTCTGCAGCAGAACGACTCAAGGCCCGGCCATCGCGGAAAGGAAAAAAGGCTCAAAGAGGATCGGGACTTCATGGGCGCCGTTTTATCCGATATCCCCGGAGGGCTTGTGGCCGCCAATGCCGCCGGAAGGATTTTCCTTTATACAAAGGCGGCTGCCGACCTGGTGGATACCATGCAGGACTCCGGCCGCCGGCCGCCGACAGCCCCTCCCGTGGGTCTGGACCGGTCGATCTTTGCCGTTTTCGCCGAACCCCTTGGATTGCCCGAACAAGGATGGGCAGAAAAGGGCGTCACAGGCTGCGGTTCACCAAATCTTTTCACAGAGATCAGGAATCGTTTTACCTGCCATGGCATCCTGGGCCGTTTGTTTAAAATCCGATCCGATAAAAGCGGCCTGTCCTACTACCTGGTCTTTTTGTATCCCGCGGAGCAGAATCCCCGGGAACAGGCCATCTCCATGGAAACCGGAGAGTTAACCCCAAAAAACGCCGCCCGGGACGGCCGGGCCGCCATTGAAAAACGCTCTTCCGGCCTCCCGCACTGTGATCTGGCCCTGCTTCGCAAAAAGCAGGGGGCTGCCGCCGACATCAGGGACCGGAATCTGGCCGGGTTAACCTATACGGTCTTTGATTTGGAGACCACGGGACTGAATCCCAAAGGCGGCGACGAAATCATTTCCATTGGTGCCGTCCGCATTGTCAACGGCAGGATCCTTTTTGATGAAACCTTTTACCAGATGGTCAGTCCGGCGATAACCATCCCCCGGGCATCAACAAAAATCCATGGCATTGACGACAATATGCTGACGGGGCAGCCGGGGATCGAAACCGTGATGCCCGATTTCTGCCGGTATTTTGAAGACTCAATCCTGGTGTGTCACTGTGCGGATCTTGATTGCCGGTTTCTGTCGGCACACGCTCAAAAGGCCGGCATCCGGATCGAAAACCCCATTCTGGACACGTTTTACCTCTCCCGGCTGGTTCAGCCCAGTGAAGCCGACCATACGTTAGAGAGCATTGCCAGGCGGCTGGGGACAAGAATATATGACAGGCACATCGCTTACGGAGACGCCTGGACCACCGCCGAAATCCTCTTAAAGCTGATCTCGCTTTTAGGCGCCAGGGACATTACCACACTGCGGCAGATCCAGGAGGGCGGTATTTATTATCTGTCCTCTTGAAAATACACAGGTTTTAAGTAATCCCGGTATACTGAACAAACTCCATGCGTATTTTCGCCTGTGCCTCCCGGATGCATTTGAAAGCCTGCTTAAGGGCCTGCTGATCGATATGGGAGAGTTTTTTGGGATCGATATAGTTATCCGGCGGCTGCATCGCCGAAACAATGTTCTCCGCCTGGTGGGCAAGCCGGAGCCGCATGAGAAAATTATACGTATGCGTCAGGTCCTCGCATGTCGTCTTGTCCAAAAGCGTACGAAAATAGAGTTCGTTCAGCCGCTCGATCGTGTTGGTATGCCGGATGTTGTTCCGGAGTGCATAGAGTCTTGCAAA
>JAGYOT010000548.1 GCA_018399455.1 Desulfobacterales bacterium | reverse complement strand
GCCATTCCAAAATCTAAGCCGGCCCGATCGCCCTCTGAGCCGCAAAAAACATCCGAGCCGGCCAAGACAACCTCTAAACCGGTTCCCAAAAAGCAACCAAAATCGCGGTCCCGAAAACAGGAAGAAAAAGAACAAAGGGATGCCATCATTTGGCAAATTTGCCGGGTCTATACCACGGATCAATCAATGCGCACGGAAAAATTTAAAGAAAAGGTTGCCGGCCACATCAATAATCTTGGTTACAGAAAACGCTATGGCGGTAAAGAAAAATTTTATGATGCGAAATCAATAGACAACCGTATTTCCGAACTCAATAGACAAGATGAGTCCTATTTACGGCGAATTTCAGAGATGGAGGTGGACCTAGGCGGAATTATCGAGAAGAGTTGAAAGGAAACAATATCTTGACTTTGTGTGAAAAAAATGATACCATAGCCACAATATCTTGATAAAAAAAACCCCGACCGGAGACGCCAATCACACGGTCGGGGGTCAAGCTGAGCGGGGACTTGTGGGTGGTCCCTGAACTTCAGTATATGTTGAATGTAATTATATTCAATAAAGCATAGACTGTCAACCAAAATTTTACATTAGCTCAGTCACAGCCCCCTTTTATGGCGTCCCTGGCCGGAGAACCGGAACCGGAAGGAGACGCTTTTTTATGCCGAAAAGTTGGGATTATGTTGAGGCGGCGCGGGGGCAAGCGGAATGACAGTTGCCTGTTCAATCAAGCCCTCCTTATATTGTAAGCAGCATCACTGGCAAACCAATTATCCGGTAGCCAGGCTAAATCAATGGCTGGATAAACAGCGGGCTCATGACATTGAAACAGGCCAGGTCAATCTTTACGTTTCCAATTCCGTCCGGGATGAAAACGGCAAGATTGGCCTTTTTTTGTATCTCGATATTGAGGCTGCCGGTCAACACGACGACATTGCAGCCAACATCAATGCGGCCCAGGACGCTTATTTGTGGATCCAAGAGCACAACCTTTCCGAAGGCCTCCGCGTCATGTGTACGGGCCGGGGCTTCCGGTTCTGCTGGCCCTTTTTAATCTCCCCGCAATACACCTCCGCCTTTAAGGACCTGGTAGCCGATATTCCGCACGCAGAAAAAATCGAGCAACGCAAGTTCACCCGGATCATCGGCTATCGAGGCCACATCGCCCAGGGGAAACAGCATTTCATCGACGCCAGCATCCGCCTGTTAAACGATCCCGCAGATGTAATGACATTAACGGAAGGGGCTTACAAGGCCCTTGTCTCCGGCCCTGTCGGCAAAGAGGAAGCCAAGACAACGCTCCAGGCGATTGTTCCCACAGAGTCCATCCCGGACTCCTGGCTGATGATGCTGCAGGACTATCAGCGACGGCGCAAAATCAAAAATTCCGCGATCCAGCCGCCGCGGCGCGAGCGGCGAGGGAACTATCTACCGCAAATATTCTCCGAGCTGGATGGCCGGGGTATCACCTATCGGGAAATCAAGGACGGCATCTACCGGCTAAACGAATGCCCAATCTGCGGCCGCAAAAACACGAATCCTTTTGTTACCGCTGCTGGCCGGCTCAAATGCTGGACAACGAACTGCGACGCTGGCCGGCGCAACGAACAAGACGACCTGGTTGGCCTGGGGCCGCACGAATGGATTGATGGTCTATCCCCTGAGTCCGACACGGACTCGCAAGATCCAGCTACGAAATCAAGTACAACCGTGGATCGGTCCCGGCAGATGATCCAGCAAGCAGTCCAGAGCCAGAGAAACATCGCCGTCCGGGTCACGCCCGGCGCCGGAAAGACCCACACGACCTTACAAACCATCCTCTCTGAATGCCAAGGCAAAACAATCGTCTATGCAGAGCCGACTATTGCCAAGGTCCATGAATTATTTGAGGCGGCACAGGCAATGCCGGAAGCAGCCGGGGTTGAAGTCTCCATAATTCGAGGCCGAACAGACGGCACTCCCGAAAAAAATCACACTGACCGGAATTGCCACAGATTCAGCGAGG
>JAGYOT010000547.1 GCA_018399455.1 Desulfobacterales bacterium | reverse complement strand
CCTCTATCATTCCCTGGGTCGGTTTTTTTAGTGTAATAAGAATGCCAAAATCCGTTATTTTTTCGGTTTCTTGATCATAGGCGTAGATGCCGTTTTTGAATGCGGGATTTTTCTTCAGCCGGGCCTTAAAGGCGGCAATGGCTTCGGCCGTCTTTGGAACCAGACGGTTTCCCCGGCTGTCGGTTTCAACCAGGGGATAGGTTTCCAGGACGTTGTTTTCCCCGCTGATATCATTTGCCGTGAAGGGAGAGAGCACGGTATCGATGATTTCGGATCGGTTAAGCGCGATATCCTGGTTGATCCGGCGCTTGAGCCGACTCCGGTCTCCGGGGGAAAGCCCTGCCTTTTTCTGAACGGAAAGCGGCGTTTTTCGTTTCAGCAAACGCAAAAAGAGCGGATCATCCGAAAAATTATCAGCTACCTGGTTGAAAGACACGCCCGCAGTATCCAGCAGGCTTTCAAGCCGGGCCAGCTGCTGTCTGCTTCTCTCCGGCTCAAACGCCTTGTAGGCTTCGATGTCTTCCAGCAGCCGGTCGAACGATTTTAGAAAGGCGGCGGACCAAAGATCCTCGTCGCTTACGGCCATCAATAAAAACCGGCTGTTATCGCCGAAAATCTGCTTGGCCTTTTGATATTGCCTGTACTCCGGGTCGTTCTTGGGCATGAACGCTTCAATGGAATGATCAAACCGAAGATTCAGCATGCCGATTCCAAGCCCGGCCGAAACTACGGCCAGCAGGCTTAAAAACACTACAGGGTGCTTGATGACAAGCTTCAAATAGGCATTGATCATAATGCCTCCTTATCATATCCCGCGCCTTCTCGTCTAACCTGAAAATAATTTTACCGAAAAGCCGCCCCTCTCTCTTTCCTTGATTCGCGTCAGTATTGCTGTTATGATCGATTCGTATCTTATGGAAG
Organism: Desulfobacterales bacterium; assembly: GCA_018399455.1. GTDB lineage: Bacteria > Desulfobacterota > Desulfobacteria > Desulfobacterales > Desulfosalsimonadaceae > M55B175. Next base: position 1,089 of record JAGYOT010000547.1, on the reverse strand, counting down.
GAGGCTGAAAATGAAATCACGCGATGTTCTTCTGATCATTGCCGTTCTGTTTTTGCTTGCCGCCCCGCTCTATGCCATGACCGGACGCGAGATCATGGAAAAAAGCGAGGATCTGCCGGAAGCGGATACCGCCGCCAGCAAAATGCTGATGAAGATCCACAAAGGCGGGCGCGTTCTCGAAAAAGAATTCATCCTTCAGATGAAGCAGTTTGAAAACGATGAAGACAAGGCGCTGATTTCCTTTATCCGACCCACGAAAATCAAGCTCCTTACCCACTCGCACAAGGGCCGCGAAGATGATCAGTGGCTGCGCCTGTCTTCCGGACGGGTCAAGCGCGTGGCCTCCTCAAGCAAGTCCAAACCTTTCGTTAATTCCCATTTTTACTATGAAGACCTGACCTCCGTGGATATTGACGACTACCAATACGAGCTGATCGGGGAGGGCGACGCCGTCGGCCACTCCTGCTACAGGGTGCAGGCAGTGAAGACAAAAGGGGAGAGGGTTTACGACAGGCTCGTGTTCTATCCCCGAAAGTCCGATTACTTTATTCAGCGCATTGACTTCCACAAGGATGGGGAGTTTCACAAATACCTGGAAAACCGACATGTCAGGGAAATTGACGGAATCCTCACCCCGCATCAGGTGGTCATGGTCCGCGCCGACGGGCGTGGGAAGACCGAGCTCCTTCTGGAGGGAGTCAAATATAACATCGAAATCGACAGCGTTAGATTCAAGAAGGAAGCCCTCAGATAGGGCCCAACCGTCCTGCGGCGTTTCCGGAAAATTTTGAACGCATGTATTCAATACCCCATGGACCGGCCATTCCTTTAGCCCGGCCCGGCATCCGGATGGCGATGCTCATGCTGGTTCTGTTTTTATGGGCAGCAGGCTCTGGGGAGCCGCTGGCTGCACCCGGGCCCGTGGATCCGTCCTGCGGGAAATTTTTTTGCGCCCGGCCATCCGGGGATATCGCGGCATCCGCAAACGAGGGCAGCGACTGGGAGCTGGACAATGATTTTTCAATTGCCGATGATACTCCGGATTTAACATGGCGGGTGGATGTGGGGTTTAAAAACTATTTTAACACC
>JAGYOT010000546.1 GCA_018399455.1 Desulfobacterales bacterium | reverse complement strand
TGCCCCGGTTCTGGGGCGGTCTGGTGGGCTATATCACCTATGAGGCGGTGTCTTTTTTCGAGGCCATCCCCCACCAATGGCCGGCGGAAAAGCCGCTCGCGCATTTTGTCATGCCCGATGAAGTCCTGATTTTTGACAATGTGCGCAATACGCTGCAAGTCATCGTTATCGCCTATAAATCGGATGAGCCGGCGGCTGAAAAGGCCTACAAAAAGGCCCTTAAACGCATAGAGCGGCTGCACAAGGCCATCCTTAACCCTTTGGAAGCGGATGAACCGAAAACAGAGGAATCTTCACTCATTCTCAAGCCGGTTTATGAAGACTCGGATTTTCGCAGCCGGGTAAAAAGGATCATCGATGCCGTTACAGCCGGTGAGGTCATTCAGACGGTCATTTCCCAGCCTTTTGTAACTGCTGCGCCAAAGGACAGTCTGGCGCTTTACCGGGCCCAGCGCTACATCAATCCCTCGCCGTATATGTTTTTCTTAAAGCTGGGCGACATGGCGCTTGTCGGCTCCTCCCCCGAAACCCTGGTGCGGCTGGAAAACGGGGTGGCGACCCTGAGGCCCATTGCCGGCACCCGCCCCCGGGGCCGAAATGAGCAGGAGGACCGGGCGCTTGCCGATGAACTGCTACGGGATGAGAAAGAGCGGGCCGAGCATTTGATGCTGGTCGACCTGGGCCGCAATGACCTGGGCCGGGTGGCGCAGACCGGAACGGTCCAGGTAACCGATCTCATGTTCGTGGAGCGCTATTCCCACGTAATGCACATGGTATCCAACATCTGCTGCGATCTGGAGCCCGAATACGACGCATGGGATCTTTTGGCTGCGAGCTTTCCGGCCGGGACCCTCTCAGGCGCTCCCAAGGTCAGGGCCATGGAGCTGATATCGGATATGGAGGACACGCCAAGGGGGCCCTACGGAGGCGCTGTGGGCTATATTGCCTTCTCCGGCAACATGGATCTGGCCATTACCATCCGTACGGCCTGCATTGAAAACGACCGCCTTACCGTCAATGCCGGGGCCGGCATCGTGTATGACTCGGATCCGGAAAAGGAACGGGTGGAGACGGTCAACAAAGCCATGGCCATCCAGCGCGCGCTGGAGCTGATCAACAGGCAACATCAAACAGGAGCAAACCCATGATCGTCATGATCGACAACTACGATTCGTTTACGTACAACCTGGTGCAATACCTGCGCCAGCTGGATGCCCAAGTCCGGGTGTTCCGTAATGACCGATTTACGATAAAAGATCTGTCCGAAGTGGAGATGGACGGCATCGTTGTCTCCCCGGGCCCGGGAACGCCGGATGCCGCCGGGTTGTCCATCCCGGTCATCCGGGAATTTTCCGGAAAAGTTCCCATTTTGGGGGTCTGCCTGGGCCACCAGGCTATTGCCGCCGCTTTTGGCGGAAAAATCAGATCCGCCCGGGCCATCATGCACGGCAAAACATCAACCATCACGGCCGACGGAAAGCGCCTGTTTCATAAAATCGGCAAGCCCTTCTCCGCCATGCGTTATCATTCCCTGGCGGTGGACAGGGAGAATTTTCCCTCGTGCCTTGAGATCACAGCGGAATCCGATGACGGTGAAATCATGGGGCTAAGGCATACGAGCCATCCGACAGAAGGCATCCAGTTTCATCCGGAGTCCATCATGACCACCATCGGCAAACGCATCCTGCGAAACTTTATCAACCTGGCCAATGAAAAGGAGAGCCTTCATGTTCACTGAAAAACTGAGAAAAATAATTCGTCGCGAGGACCTGGATGCCTCGGAGATGACACAGATGATGGACACGATATTTACCGGCAATGCCACCCAGGCCCAGGTCGGGGCCTTCATGGGGGCGCTTGCCGCAAAGGGCGAGACTTTTGAGGAGTTGACCGGGGCGGCCACGGCCATGCGCCGCAAGGCCCTTCGGATCGAAACATCGGCGCAAACCGTCGTGGACACCGTCGGCACCGGCGGCGACGGGGCCAAAACCTTTAACATTTCAACCACCACTGC
>JAGYOT010000545.1 GCA_018399455.1 Desulfobacterales bacterium | reverse complement strand
TTTTTTCACCGAAGGCCCGGTCCGCAATTTCGACGAGGCCAAGACATCGAATTTGGATCTCTTTGCCTCCTATTATCGGCAGATGCTCGAAAAAGGCATTTATCTTCCGCCTTCCCAGTTTGAAGTCACATTTGTTTCGGCAGCGCATGGGGATGCGGATATTGACCGCACCATCGGCGCGGCCGAAGCCGTGCTCAGTGAGCTGGGGAAGAAATAGAGACGCTATTGATGCTGCAGCACTTTTCTTAGGGCATTGAGGGAGGACGGATTTTTGTCGGCAAGGGTTGGAGGAAACGGTGAATCAAATCCCTGAAGGGGTACGTTCTGTTCACCTGATTGCCGCCTGCGGCACGGGCATGGGAGCGCTTGCCTGCCTGTTAAAAACAAAGGGGCTTACCGTGACCGGATCGGATCAAAATGTTTATCCGCCCATGAGCACCTATCTGGCGGATAAAGGGGTGAGGCTGATCGAGGGCTTTGATGGCGCCAATCTCGCCTACGGTCCGGACCTGGTGGTAGTTGGAAATGCCGTGAAAAAGGATAACCCCGAGGTTCTGAAGGCCTTTGAAATGGGGCTCAGCTATTGCTCCATGCCTCAGGCCGTCAATCATTTTCTGGAAGAATCCCGGCAGGCCATCCTTGTGGCCGGCACGCACGGGAAGACGACAACGGCCGCCATGATCGCCTGGATTCTTGAGTATGCAGGACTTTCCCCCGCTTTTATGATCGGCGGGTTTGTCAACAATTTTGGCGGCAATTTTCAGAACGGCAGCGGTCCGTATGTGGTCCTTGAAGCCGATGAGTATGATACGGCCTTTTTCGACAAGCAACCCAAGTTTATGCATTATGATCCGGCAATCGCCGTTTTAACAGGCATTGAATTTGACCATGCCGACATTTACAGGGATATGGCGCACGTTGAGTCGGCTTTTGACCGGTTTCTGACCGCCATGAAACCAAACAGCCTTCTGGTTGGCTACGACGCGGACGTCCGGATTGATCGTTTGTTAAAGGACAAATCCATGCGGATTCAGCGTTATGGCAGCCGCAGCGAATCGGACTGGCGGGTGTCAGACGTTTCAGTGGATGCCCCCTGGATTCGTTTTGACCTGACCCATGCCGGTGGTCGGCTGGGACGGTTCAAGGGGCTTTTTATGGGGGCCCACAACCTGCACAATGCCCTTGCCGCCATGGCTGTCGGCCATGAGTTGGGCCTGTCCGCGGAGCATATGGGCCGGGCCCTGGAGCGGTTTAAAGGGGTCAAACGCCGGCAGGAGGTCCGCGGGGTGAAAAACGGAATTACGGTCATCGATGATTTTGCCCATCATCCAACGGCTGTTTTCGAGACCATCCGGGCGGTTCGGCCGTTCTTTCCGAACGGCCGGCTGATCGCTGTTTTTGAGCCGCGTACCAATACAAGCATGCGCAACGTATTCCAGGATGTGTATTCGAAGGTGTTTGATGAGGCGGATCTGGTATGTATCAGAAAGCCTCCGCTGCTGTCCAAAATTCCCCCCGGAGAACAGTTTTCGTCGAAACAGCTGGTGGCGGATTTGGCGGAGCGCGGCAAAGATGCCCATTATTTCGGGGACACGGATGCAATCATAGCGTTTCTGGCATCTACAGCTGCAGCCGGCGACGTCATCCTGGTCATGTCAAACGGCGGGTTTGACAACATCCATGAAAGGCTTTTGGAAAGATTATAGATTTTAAGATATAAAGATTGCAGGGTGCATATAGGGTGCATCTGGGTGCAGATTAAATCCCGGCTGCCAAAATAGTAGCCGAGATTTTTGTTTGACAATTCTTAGTATATTTGCATTTTGTTGTTTCTTGTATTATATAACAATCATAAAGAGTAATTTATCAGAGCGATAAGAAAAATGATTCCCTATCGAGAAGAAAAGATTAAGAATGCAGTGGTCTTTTTTGCCAAGACACACTACCAAAAAGCCCGGAAACCTCTTTATCAAACCCACCTTTACAAATATTTAGCCTTTCTTGATTTTACGAGCATA
>JAGYOT010000544.1 GCA_018399455.1 Desulfobacterales bacterium | reverse complement strand
TCGGGTTTGACGGGCTTGGCAGTTCCGGAGTTTTTGAGAACATCCCCTCAAGGTACGGCAGCAAGGAAGCAATGCTTCCGCCCGCCCCCTGCTGAGGCTGAGACTGAGGCCCGTAAGGTTCTCGTCCGTATCCGCTTCGCCTTGAAGCGGTGGCCGCGGCATTCTTTATGGCGTCATATTCTGCGCCATACAGGTCGGTTGCCGAAGAAACCCCTTTCTGCTGTGCCCGTTCCTGAATCTGCTCAACGATATTCTCAACATTCCCGCCGATAGAACCGGCCCTCTGGGCGTTCTCAACTCCGACCTGCATGTTGTTTGCGTTTCGGGCGAGCATGTCCCTGATCCGGGCGATATCGGCCTCAACTCTGAGACCGGGCTGGCCCGCGTTTCTCCTGACAAGATCGTTAAGATAAGCGACCCTGCTGGCCCGGACTTCGGGCGGTTCGGTGGGCATATATTTCAAAGAGTCATTCCCACTGCTGCCGAACATGCCGCCAACTCCGCCACCAAGCACCCCGCCAAGCTGTGACCCAACCGCCGTGCCGACACCGGGGGCGATTATGCTTCCCGCAATCGCTCCAGCGGTAGACCCTATGGCTTGACCTTTTTGCTTGTTTTCCATTTTTGTAGACATCTTACGACTCCTTTCTATAATGCCTTAATTTTTTCGCAAAGGTCTAGAAAATCAATAGTGATTCTCTTCTCTTTGTCGGCCTCAGCCACAGCATCTTTCAGATACTCTGCCTCGGCCTTGATTAATTCGACATCGACAGGCTTAACCGTGTCTTTCCATTTCATGTTCCCGTCCGGGCCGGTTACGAGTTCCGCCTTCTCAATCTCCTTGGAAGAAACCTGTGTTTTATCAACGATCCCGCGTTTCAGGGTCATTGAACGCAAATCTCCTTCTTTGGGAAGAAGCCCTGTCAAAACCAGCCTGTCTTTAAACGTTAATTTAATTTTCATCAATCGCCTCCTTTGTGATTTCGGACTCTACCTCGGCCCTTTTGTCGGTGTATGTTGTAACTACATTTTGTTCCGCTGCTATGATATTGTCAAGTTCTGCCTTTTTCTCGGACAGAAGTTTTTGCCTGAAGGCCTCGGCATTTTTGTCCGGGATTTCAGAAATCAGGTCATCTATGAGCTTGTCTGTCTTTGCAAGGCCGGTAACAGGGTTAAGCTCTGAAGCGATTTTTTCTACAGCCAACTCTTTAAGGGTTAAAGCCATCTCGATCTCCTACGAATTATCGGTAAATGAGGTTATTATCCCATCTTTAATTGTTATATCAAAATCTGTGCATCCAGAGGCACTGGCGTCAACCCCGGAGTTTCCATCCGAAGCCTTTAATCCGCCAACAGCCTTAAAGGGCGCGGCACTACAAAGATTCGTTCCATCAGAATAGAGTCTTTCTGCTTCATCAAACCATATACCTGAGCCAGCACCATGCCCCAGTAAGTAAACTTGTCTATTCGCTGAAGTTCCAACAACAGGCTCCTCAATTCTCAAAAGAATATTTGTGTCAATATCTCCAGTCCCAGAAACCCCTGAAATGTCCGGGTCCCAGATGTCGATTCCCATCCATGTTTCAACATCCAGATTACTCATACTCATAATGCTAGAATTGTTTAACAACAAACCTCGAACAACGTCCGCTGATGCGTCACCAGCCATAAAACCACCAAGTCCATAAATTTTAGCTCCATTAATTGAGCCGTTACCAATACACGAAAATGAGGTTAGGAATGCAAAGTTCCCGAAATCTAGCCCATTAACAGACTTGTTTGTCAAGGTGCCCTCGGGTATAGAATAGCCACCGATTGCTTGCCCCTTTACGCCATCAAAAGAACCAGTTACCACCATTTCGTTTAGATTGGTCGGAATATCATCTGTAACAAGACTGTTCCCACCAGTTAAATTACCGCTCCCATCATTCTTTACGAATCCAGCAGAACCCGTCACTGTTGGTATGAGAAAAGCCTCAATGTCGTCAATATCACTGGCGTTTGCAGTCACGATAGAAT
>JAGYOT010000543.1 GCA_018399455.1 Desulfobacterales bacterium | reverse complement strand
GCCTCTCAAGTTCCAATCCCAACCTTCAGAACATCCCCATCCGCACCGAAGCAGGCCGGGACGTCCGTCGGGCCTTTATCCCGCGGGAAGGCTGGTCTTTCGTATCCCTGGACTATTCCCAGGTGGAGCTTCGCCTTCTGGCCCACTATTCGGAGGACCAAATCCTGATTGAATCTTTTCAGGCCGATGAGGATGTGCATGCCAGGACGGCCGCCGAGGTTTTCCATGCCGACCCTGTCTCAGTTACCCCAGAACTCAGACGCCAGGCCAAGGTGATCAATTTTGGCATCATTTACGGGATGGGGGCCTACAGCCTTTCCCGGGAGTTGGGAGTCAGCCAGAAGATGGCCAAAACCATTATTGATCAGTATTTTACCCGCTACAGCGGGGTCAAGCGGTTTATTGACGAAACCATCGCACAGGCCAGAGAAAGCCGGCAGGTATCAACCGAACTTGGCCGGATCCGGTTTCTGCCCGATATTGACAGCCAGAACAACAATGTGCGGGCTTTCGCCGAGAGGACGGCGGTCAACACCCGGATTCAGGGAACAGCGGCGGATTTAATCAAGCTGGCCATGATCCGTGCCGACCGGCTGCTCACCGAGCGGCACCTTCAATCGGCCATGCTTTTGACGGTTCATGACGAACTGGTTTTTGAAGCGCCGCCCGGGGAGTTGAAAACCATCCGGACCGACGTTAAGGCAATCATGGAAACCATCTGGTCCTTTAAAGTGCCGCTCAAGGTCAACGTGGCTGTGGGAAAGGACTGGGCGGAGGCGCATTAGTCCGGACCGGGAGCCGAAGCGGGACCGGACGGGTCACCGGCTTCAGCGGCCTTGACCGAAGCCTCCACGGTTCTATAGATATTTCTGAAATGGTCATGAAAACTTGTCGGCGAAATGTTTCCTACCTCGATGAACTTCACCACGATTTCCTTGGCGGTTTTTAAAACAAGTTCCTCGCGTTTATAACTCATCTGCCACCTCGTTGATTGGTTGTTTTGCCATGCGCCGGACAGGGCATTTATATATCAGAGCTCGGCTTTCGAAACAAACCATTCCTTGACACCTGCGAACGGGATTTATATATTTAATTTTTGAACGAAATACGAGAGCGATATGGATCATCTAAGACAACAGGAAAAACAACAGAACCGTTAAACAGGTGGGTAAGTGTTGAAAAAAGAATGTATTAAAATCGGCCGGAATGATCCCTGTCCCTGCGGGAGCGGCAAGAAATACAAGAAGTGCTGCCTGAATGCAAAGACCCCGAAGCCGGTAGACTATAAGAAACTCTACGCGGATAAATACAATATCCGTTTAAAAAGCAAGAAAGATGTGGAACAGATAAGGGTGTGCGGCCAACTCGTGCTTGAGACACTTGATTTGGTTGAAGCAGCCATTGCGCCCGGCGTTACGACTGAGGCGCTGGATTCGCTGGCTTATGAGCATGCCACCAAAAACGGGGCTGTTCCCGCGCCGCTTAACTACCGGGGCTTCCCCAAAAGTATCTGCACCTCTGTGAACGAAGTTATCTGTCACGGTATTCCCGGCGATTACAAGCTGAAAAACGGGGATATTGTCAATGTGGACGTGACCCATATCCTGAACGGTTATTATGCGGATTGCAATAAAACCTTTTTTGTGGGGGAGCCTTCGCCTGATGCCCAAAAAATTGTCAGCGTGGCGGCTCAGAGCTTAAAGGCCGCCATGGAAATGTTGAAGCCGGGCAATCATATCGGCGATATCGGCTGGGCGATTCAGAAATATGCGGAAGGGGAGAACTGTTCCGTGGTACGGGAGTTTGTGGGGCACGGAGTCGGTTTTGAATTCCACGAACCCCCTCAGGTCCCTCATTACGGAAAAAGGGGCAACGGCATCATGCTGGTGCCGGACATGGTTTTTACCGTGGAGCCGATGATCAACCTGGGCGTTGCTGACCTTTATATCGAAGATGACGACTGGACCGCTGTCACTGCGGACAACAGGCTTTCCGCCCAGTTTGAGCAGACTTTCTGGATCACGGA
>JAGYOT010000542.1 GCA_018399455.1 Desulfobacterales bacterium | reverse complement strand
CTGATGTGAGTTCACCAAACCATTCTATCCCCTTAAATGCCAGGCTGTTTCTCTCCGATTTGAAACAGCCAATGAATGAATCCTCATTCATTGAATGAAGATTCATTCATTATCAAGCCGCATTTTTTCCTGTCAAGAAAAATAATAAATTTTTATTTTATAAAGCTCGCCCTTATTGTTTAACCCGCTCCACGTATTGGCCGGTACGGGTATCGATACGCACCATTTCCCCTTCTTCAATAAACGGGGGCACCTGAACCTCGTAGCCCGTCTCCAGGGTTGCCGGTTTGGAACTTCCGGAGGCCGTGTCCCCTTTTACCCAGGGATCCGCCTTGGCGATGCGCAGCTCAACAAAGTTGGGCAGAGAAAGACCGATGGGGCGACCGTCAAAAAGCAGGACATCGCATTTCGTATTCTCCTTGAGCAGCTTGGCCGCCGTCTCACCAATCTGGCCTTCGGTAAGAAATTCCTGATCATAAGTGGATGTGTTCATGAAACAGTATTGTTCCCCGTCGAAATAGAGGAACTCCATTTCCTGTTCTTCCAGGTTGGCGGGCTTGAACTTCTCTCCCGACCGATAGGTCCGGTCAAACTGGGCGCCGGTGAGCATGTTTCTCAGCTTGCATTTGTACAGAGCCTGGCCCTTGCCCGGCTTGACAAATTCAAAATCCGTAATCACGTAAGGATCCCCGTCAAGTTCGATTTTCAAACCTTTTCTAAGGTCACCGCATTCATACATGGTTGATCTCTCCTCATACAGGTATTATTTTTTGAATTCAGGTTTTTGGCTTTTGGATTCGAGTCTGTTTGCCGCACGCCGGGCCTCAGCCACAAACCGTCGAACCCGTTTAATATCTTTTTTGAACCGGATTGGAAGTCCATCCTCATCGACCGCATTCGTCCTGGTACAGGAATCCACGCCGGCGGGACGGACCGCCAGGACGGCATCAGACACATTCTCATGAGACAAGCCGCCGGCCAGAATTACAGGAATAGGGCTCCAATTTACCAGTTCCGCCGCATTTGACCAGCTGCAGACCTCTCCGGTAATCCCCACAAAGCCGCTGACCGGCTGCTGATGCACTCCCGCTTTCCTGGTATCGATCAAAAAATAGTCACTCACAGGCTCGAACAGCCTGGCCAACGAGAGAAACAAAGAACTCTCCTTAGCCGTAGGCTGCGGTATCGGAATGGAGCGCATGATGCGAATATCCGAAAACCGCTCCCGAATTTCAGCCTGCAGGTGGACCAGAGGCATAAAGGTGTCTATGGTATCCGGTCGGCCGCCTGATGAACTCAAATCTTCACAAAAATGGACAATGTCAGGCTCATAATAAGACAAGGCGGAAAGCACCGTCTCTTTGTGATTAAAAAGCAGGATCAAACTGCTTAAGGCCCCGGCTTCAGCAACTGTGCGCCGGGTTTTAAGAATATCCGGTTGTTTCCAGTCAGCCCCAGACAACACAACACTTCCGATATGATCGACTCCGCAATCTACCATCAGCCTTGCCTCATCAGGCGTCTGAATCTCATAGATCTGGGTGATGAACCCTCCCATTTTCACTCCGGAGAACTTATCGTTTATCGGTTAAAGAGAAGGAAAAAGCAAACCCGGCCCATTCATTCGTGAGTCTCTTGGCGCCGCTGCCCGGTCACCAAAATTCAGTTGACATTTCCGGCTTCCTTTAACATATTAATTTTATTTAATCAAATTCTTTGACTGCACCTATAACCGCTTTTTTTTACTGAACTTCGAGGCATGTATGATCATTGTGATCGATTTTGGTTCCCAGTACAACCAGCTAATCGCAAGACGGGTCCGCGAGTGCCGCGTTTATTGTCAGATCGAATCCCCGCAGATTGATCTGGATACCATCAAGGCTCTGAATCCCGAAGGCATTATCCTGTCAGGCGGTCCGGGCAGTATTTATGAAGCCACCAGCCCAAAGGCGGATCCGGGTATTTTTGGCCTGAATATCCCCGTTCTGGGCATCTGCTATGGCATGCAGTTTATGGTTCATGCCTTGGGC
>JAGYOT010000541.1 GCA_018399455.1 Desulfobacterales bacterium | reverse complement strand
ATCGACCGTGCCTGGCTGGAGCCCATCGGCAGCTCTCTCTGCCGCTATTCCTATCGGAATCCACGCTGGGAAAAAAAACGCGGGGCGGTGATGGCCGACGAGCAGGTCAGCCTCTTTGGCCTCATTATCGAGCCCGGCCGGCCCCGGCGTTTTGGCCCGGTGGACCCGGAGGCGGCAACGGAGATTTTTATCCGCGATGCTCTGATCGCCGGCCAGGTGAACCAGGAGCCTGCCTTTATGCAGCATAACCGGGCCCGGACAGAGTCCGTCCGGGATATGGAAAACCGTTTTCGCCGCCGGGATCTGCTGGTGGGGGAGGCGGCCATGATCGAATTTTACCGCGAACGGCTTGGGACGGTCTATGATATGGCGGGGCTGAAAAAAAAGATCAAAAACCAGGGGTCGGACGAGTTTTTGCGAATGGAGCGCTCCGACCTTCTTACCTATTCACCGGATGCCTCGGCGCTGGAGCTGTTCCCGGACGCCGTTTCCCTGGGAGAAGGGAGCTTTTCCCTGAACTACCGGTTTGAGCCGGGTGCCCCGGCCGACGGGGTGACGGTGAACCTTCCCGCCTCGGCAGCATCATCGGTTTCCATGGAGCAGACCGACTGGATCGTTCCCGGGCTTCTGGAAGAGAAGATCGCCGGGCTCATCCGGGCTCTTCCCAAGGCCTTCCGCAAACAGCTGGTTCCCGTCAATGACACCGTTGAGGGGATTATGAACGAAATGCCCATGTATCAGGGGTCTTTGAAGGCTGAATTGAGTCGTTTCATCCACGACCGGTTCGGGGTGGACATCCCGGTCTCGGCGTGGCGGGAAAAGGAGCTTCCCGAATATCTGCGCCTCCGGTTTGCCATTAAAGGCTCTGACGGAAAAGAGCTCGCTGCCGGCCGGGATAAGCAGGTGCTGCTTGAGCGATCATCCAAAACGGTCCACCCGAATGCCTTTTCCGTTGAGTGTCAAAAATGGGGAAAAGAGGGTCTTACCCGTTGGGACCTGCCTGATTTGCCGGAGGCCATTGAGATTGTTTCCGGGCAAAACCGCTTCCCCGCCTATCCGGCGCTTTCTCCGGAAAAAGAGCATGTTAACCTGAGGCTGTTTCAGGATGCAAAAACCGCCTTGTCCAATCATAAGTCCGGGGTAGCGCTTCTTTTTCGCCGGCATTTTGTCAGAGATATGAAGTTTCTGAAAAAGACCCTGGCCCTGCCTTCCGCCCTGGAGGCACCAGCTGCGTATTTCGGCGGAAGAAAAAGGCTTGAGACGCAGATGGCGGATCGGGTGATAAACGATCTGTTTGCGGTCAATATCCGGACGGAGGCGGATTTTTTCGCCCATGCCCAAAGGCAGGCGGACCTGATTTTATCCGAAGGCCAGGCGCTTCAGGCGGCTGTTCTGCCGGTGGTTGAACAGTACGGCCAAAGCCGGGAGCTGATATACAAGCTGGAGCTCCGCCATTCGAAGCAACCATTGCTGGCCGCGTTTTTGGGAGAATTGCAGCGGGCCCTTTCGCAGTTGATCCCGGAGAACTTCATCACCCTCTACACCCGGGAGCGGCTCTCCCATCTGCCGCGATATTTAAAGGCGCTTTCACTGCGGGCCGAGCGCGGGGTGATGGACCTTGAGAAGGATCAGAAAAAAGCGGCGCAGGTAAAGCCTTATCGGGAAGAGCTGAACGGATTTCTGGCAGGCCTTGATGATGCCGCATCCGATGAGAAGCGGGAAGCGGTGGAGGTCTTTTTCTGGATGATCGAAGAGTTCAAGGTATCGCTTTTTGCCCAGGAGTTGAAGACCCCGTATAAGGTCTCCGCCAAAAAGCTGAAAGACCAGGCCGGGAAAATCCGGCGGATGGTTTAAACATGGCTTTCATAAGCGTTGTGATACCGGCCTATAACCGCGCATGGGCGCTGAAGCGGGCCATTGATTCAGTGCTGGCGCAAAGGTGTCCGGATTTTGAACTGATTGTGGTCGATGACGGCTCAACCGATGAAACACCGGCATTGCTTGAGGGCTACGGGAATAAACTTGTCCGGATCCGC
>JAGYOT010000540.1 GCA_018399455.1 Desulfobacterales bacterium | reverse complement strand
AGTGTACGCTGCATTCCTCGGGATTTGCGACGCCCTCTGATCTTAAATTGATCTTGAACTTTTTGCTTTGCCATCCAAAAAATGACTTTTTCCGAGTGCATCAAATATGTTCCAAATGAAAAACCGGTGTCCATTGGCCGGCATACTTGAAAATCGTTTAGTTTAGGGTATAATAAATAATTTACAATCATCTGAAGCATCAAACAGGCTGCTGTGTATCGGCCTGCTTACCATGTATGAAAAGATCGCCTTGAAGCACGGGACCTGAAAGTGCTAAATGCTGGTTGGACAGCCATGGTTTTGCAGGACCCTCATCGTTAACGGAGCTTTTATGGACGAATTCTCTCTTGCCGATCAATCCCGTCTGGCCATCCGGACGTTTAAAACCATCGCCGACGCCGCCCTGCTGCGCGGCTGCTACCGAATGGGCGGCCGCACCGGCAATACGCTGGAAACCGCGCTGCGGAGTTTAAGCCCGGAAATCTACGGGAGCATGAACGATGCCCGGAGTATTGAATTAAACGGTCTGGAATATGTGATAGACCGGCTGCCAAAGGGTATTGAAGCCTGCCATCGCATCGTCATGACCGCCCGGGAGGACTATGAGGGGGCCTCTTTCGAAAAAATTCAGCCGCTCAAACGGCGCCGGGTCTCCTACCGGATCAGTCCGACAGAGATGAGCTTCGTGATTACGCGAGGTCAGAGCGAAATCTATGATATTCTCACCCACATGACGTTTCTCTACATTGAGGCAAAAAAGATCCACGATAAGATGCGCGACGACTACGGCTACATCACCACCGAATGGCAGCGGCTGGAAAATCACCTGGAATGCCTCGACGATATTTGCAGCGATGATCTGGACCAGGCCCTGTGGAACCTGAGCCTGCTGCTCGGCCGAACCTTTGATGATACCAAAAGAGCCTATACCCGCCTGGAAAAAAACCGGCAGGAATACGGCAGCAACAATGGGCTTTTCCGAATTATTCACAGTCTTGGAAAATCTGTGGACGGGGAAAGCGAAATCGCGAACGCCATTGCCATTCATTTCACGCCTTCCTTGAGCAACTGGATTTTAAACCGTACCCACGCCAGAAACTGGGCCGCCAAAATCAAGGACACCATCCGCTCCCTAAAATTTGAGGACCGGCCGCTGCATATTATCAGCGCCAACCTTCACAGCTTTCTCAATCTGGTCTACGGCTATGCCGCAGTCGCTGAGAGCGGGGATGCCCTCCCGAAAGACAGTCTGTATGATTTTATTCAATCGCTCCGGGACAACGGCACCGACATAGAGTCCTATGCCGCCCGGCACGGCTGCCATATAATTCCTGATACCAGCGACTCCCAGATCGACTGTCAGTTGATTGACACCGAGGCCATCCAATCGATTGACCTGCATCCGGAGGTTGGAATTCCCGTGGATCGCATGGCCGAAGAAAAACCGATCATCCTGGTGATGGATTATGCGTTTGGCGAGCAGGCCTTTGAACTGATGGATGAACTGCTGTATCCCTGGCAGGAAGACTACGGCAGCCGCATCCTGAATACGCGCTCCATATCGATCATCGGCAAAGCCGGAATTCTGCCGGGCGACAAGGGCGACATCATGCTCGCCAATGCCCATGTGCTGGAAGGGACGCCCCATAACTATATTATTGAAAATGACCTGGACGCTTCGGACCTGGAAGATTCGGTCCATATCTATACGGGACCGATTATTACGGTTCTCGGAACCTCCCTGCAGAACCGCTATGTATTGAAGAAATTTCAGGATTCCAGCTGGAAAGCGGTAGGGCTTGAAATGGAAGGCGGCCATTACCAGCGGGCCATCAACGCCGCCATCATCCGTGGCCACGTTTCAAAGAACATCAAGATCCGGTATGCCTACTACGCCTCTGACAATCCCCTCAAAAGCGGTCAGACCCTGGCATCCGGAGGGATGGGGGCCGAAGGCATCAAGCCGACCTATCTGATCAGCAAAACCATTCTCCGCAAGATTCTGCTGGCCGGCTAACACCTTCTATTCCCCCGATACCCGTTCTTTTT
>JAGYOT010000054.1 GCA_018399455.1 Desulfobacterales bacterium | reverse complement strand
CAGGACTCATAAAGTGCGACCAGGAAAAGATAGGCAAAAATGACAGCCAGGGCGAACAGGTAGCCGACCGTGCCGCTGGCCTTCTGCTCCTGATAGGACATGGTGGACCATTCAAAGCTATATCCGTCGGGCAGTGTTTTGCGGGCAAGATGCTCCATTGCGGCCATGGCCTCACCTGAGGAATAGCCGGGCGCAGCCTCACCTTTGATTGCCGCACTGGAGAATTGATTATACCGGTTGACCACCCGGGGACCCAAAACGGTGGACAGGCTGAGTAAGTTTTCCACAGGCACTTCTTTTCCGCTCTTTCCTGTAATATACAGGTCCTTTATGTCTTCCCGGGTAGTCCGGTACTCGGCCTTGCTTCTCACTTTAACCTGGTAGGTTCGGCCATACAGGTTAAAGTCATTGACATATCGGGATCCCAGCTGCTGGCTGAGGGTTGCAAATAACTGGCTTACCGGGATGCCCAATTCCTGCATCCGGGTCCTGTTCAGGTGGAGAAAGATTTCCGGCGTGTCGGCAGAAAAAGTGGTATAGACCCGGGTAAGGGCCGGCTCCTGATTGGCGGCCCCCGCAAGTCCCATGGCAACAGATGCCAGTTCCTGTGATGATTGCCCCTTTATAGCCTGAAGCCTGAAATCGAAACCGCCTGTGACGCCCAGACCATGAATCGGCGGGGGAACAAAGGCGCGGATGGTAGCGGTGGTGACCGCGTTGAGCTGTTTGTTCGTCCTGGCGGCGAGAGCATCGATATGAAGTTCCGGCGATTTTCGCTCTTTCCACGGCTTAAGATCGGCAATGGCAAAGCCCACGTTCTCCGCTCTGCCACTGAGCAGGCTGAATCCGTTCACAGCAATGACATGTTCAACCCCTTCCATCTCCAGAAGCCGTTCTGTCACTTTTGCCGTGACCTTGTCGGTTCGCTGAAGCGTTGCGCCTTCCGGTAGCTCGATATCGATAAGAAATCCTCCCTTATCCTCCTGGGGGAGAAAACTGCTTGGTATCTGCCCGGAGAAAAGCCACGCGCCGCCCACAACAATCAGGAACAAAAGGACGCCGACCACCAGATGCCGGAGAAGCCATCCGACAACAGAGAGGTAGCCTTTGCGCGTGCCGCCCAGGATGGTGTTGAACCATCCAAAGGGACCGCGAAGATGCGGTTTGGGTGTTTTTAACAATACGCCGCAAAGGGCCGGGCTTAACGTGAGAGCGCATATGGATGAGATAAGCACGGAAACACAGAGGGTGACTCCAAACTGTTTATAAAGCAGGCCGGTAATACCCGGCATAAACGCAACAGGCACAAAGATGGCCAAAAGCACCAGGGTGGTGGCAACAATGGGGCCGGTGACCTGGGTCATGGCCTTGACAGCCGCCTCTTTTGCCTTGAGCTTTTCTTCTTCCATAATGCGATGGACATTTTCTACCACCACAATGGCATCATCCACCACAAGACCGATGGCCAGAATCAGGGCAAAGAGCGAGATGGTGTTGAGATTAAATCCCAGGGCCAGCAGAGCGGCAAATGTACCGATGATGGAGACCGGCACCGCAGCCGCCGGGATCAGTGTGGCCCTTATGTTCTGGAGAAAGACAAAAATGACCAGAACCACGAGCAGGAAGGTAAGCCCCAGCGTAAAGCCGATCTCCTTGATGGCTTCGGCCACATACTCGGTGGTGTCATAAGGAATTATATAAGCCATGTCCTCAGGCATTGACTCAGCCTGGCGTTTCATCTCCGCCCTGACCGCCTTCATGGCATTAAGGGCGTTTGCGTCAGAGGACCTGTAAATCCCCAGATTGATGGCCGGATTATTATTAAACTTACCTGCTGCGCTGTAGCTCTGGCTGCCCAGTTCCACTTCGGCCACGTCTTCAACCCGGACCAGCCCCCCTTTTTCGTTGGTTCGGATAATGATTTCGCCGAATTTTTCCGGATCCTTCAGCCTTCCCTCGGCATTCAGGGTATACTGCATATCCTGGCCGGGGATGCTGGGGGCGGTCCCGACCGACCCCAGGGTTGCCTGGATATTTTGCTGGCGAATCGCTTCAATCACTTCGTCGGGGTTCATCCCAAGAGCGGTCAGCTTGTCCGGGTCCATCCAGACGCGCATGCTGTATTCGGTTTCTCCAAAGATGTATACATCGCTGACCCCGTCAACACGCTGCAGGGAATCCTTAATCGTGCGGCTTATATAGTTGCTCATGAACAGCCGGCTGTGAGTACCGTGAGGCGAGATAAAGGAAATCACGCCCAGCATGTCGGAAGAGCGCCGCCGCACACCGATGCCCTGGCTCAGCACTTGCTGGGGGAGCTGGGATTCAGCCAGCTGCAGTCTGTTCTGGACGTTTACCTGATCAATATCAGGGTCTGAGTCCACCGAAAAGGTCACCTGCAGACTGTATCCACCGTCGTTGGTACAGTCGGACTCCATATACAGCATATCCTCAACCCCGTTCATCTCCTGTTCAATCGGAGCCGCTACGGTGTCTTGGACCACCTGGGCGCTGGCGCCCGGATACAGGGCGTGCACCCGGATGACCGGCGGGGTGATCGAGGGATACTCCGCCACAGGCAGGGCAAATACAGCAACGAGTCCCGCCAGGGTAATGACGATGGAAATGACCATTGCCAGCCGCGGGCGCTCGATAAATATTCTGGAAAACATGGCTTAGCTGTTCCCTTCTTCATTGGTACGGGTTTTGATGCTCATTCCAGGTGATACCTTCTGCAGTCCCTGAACAATTATCCTCTCCCCCTCACTGAGTCCGGCTTTGACAATAAAATTGTTTCCGATGAGCGCGCCGGTTTCAATTCTGCGTTTTTCAACCTGGTTGTTTTTGTCCACCACAAAAACAAAATTGCCTTCCCTGTCCCTCTGAACCGCAATCTGAGAAATTGCAGGCTGCATGTTGGGCTTGGTGGTCTCCAGAAAAACATTGACGTATTCCCCGGGCACAAGCTTTCCAAGGGGATTGTCAAATCTGGCCCACACCGCAATGGTACCCGTGTCCGGATCCATCTTGTTGTCAATGAACTCGATTCTTCCCTTTTGGGAGTATGACGCCTGGTTCGGAAATTTTATATGCACGTTTAAAGTACCCTTGTCTGCCGGGGTAGTTGCGTCTGTATAAGCTTTCTGGATAATATCGGTCTGTTTTTCGCTCACAGAAAAGACGACCCGTATGGGATCAACGCTCACAATTTCGGCAAGAGGCCTTGATGAGGGACTGACTACGTCGCCCTTTTTAAAAAAGCTTTTGCCGATACGGCCCTCCATCGGAGCCTCGATGGTGGTATAATCCAGGTCGATCTCCGCAAGCTCAAGGTTGGCCTTCGCCTCTTCCAGTTGTCCTTTGGCGAGATCCCGGGCTGCCCGGGCATCATCCAGGTCGGTTTGCGGTACGCTTTCCGGCTGGGCGGAGCGCAGCCTGCGCAGACGGGATTCAGCCTTGAATAAATTGGCCTTTGCCTGGGTTACCCTGGCTTCAGCCGATGCCACACGGGCTTTATAAGGCGGCTGCTCAATCACATACAGGAGCTGGTCCTCCCGGACAAAGGCGCCTTCCCGGAAGTTGACCTTTTGGAGGTAGCCTTCCACCCGGGCCTGGAGATCGACGGAGACAACGGCTTCTACGTGACCAACATATTTTTCCGGCCTGTTGGCGTTTTTTAGCCCTACCGTCTCCACTTCGACAAGCGGCGGCGGGGCGCTATTTCCTTTGTCGTCCGGCGCAGCCAATGCAACTGCCGGAAGCATCACGCAATAAATGAGCAAAACTGGCCAAAACGCTCTCATGTTCTTATTCCTCTCTGTTACGGGGATGGAAAGTTATCCGTTTGCATGCTTTTCTTAAAATCTGTAGGGCCCTGCACACATGACGGGGTCCGTCAGGATGAATAAAGCGAGCGGATCCACAAGGTATGGTGAACCAATCCAAGCTGCTCAAAGCGCCTGGCAATGAGCAGCCCGCAGTCCGTCCTGGCCGGGGCCTTGATTTCTTCATTCCAGGCCAGATGGACGCTGAACTCGTTTTCCACCTCCAGGCTCTGATAACAGGCCACCCATTCGGGCCTGGAAATTCCGATCTTTTTCCGGAGTGCGGTGAGTTCTTCCAGCAGCCCCTCACATTGCTCCGGCTTGGCGGTACGTACAGTAATGGCTTCTATCCACATGGATGTTCTCCCTTCATGCACCTGCAGGCAAGCATTTATTGTGCCAAAATATAAAAGCTTTATAATCCAATTGGTTTGTGTGTAAGTGAATAAAATTGACATTATAATGTGAATCTGTATACATTATTTGGTAAGTTGCGTTCAAATTTACTGAATAATGTAATAATATCGGGAGGGGTCATGGAGGATCTAACAGAGTCCTTTTTCAGAGAAGCGGTCCTGCGGATCTGCAGCAGTTTGGACATCGACAAAGCCCTGGAAAGCTGTCTGAATTATTTAAAAGATTTTATTCCCGCCGACTCCATGAATCTTTCCGTATATCTGCCGGATGTGCAGATGCTCCGATTTGTTGCGGTTGCCGGAGAGGCAGGAGACAGACCTAATGCGGAGACCGTATCGGCTCCGGCCATTGACTGGGATTCCCCGGAAAACCAGCGTCCGGGACTGCCCTATGTTCATATTGTCAATGACCTGCGCCAGCGGATGGAAAGCCAGGGGATTCGGCACCAGATGGATACTGATATGGATTTTTCGGTGATGATCATGCGTCTGGCTCTAGATGGGCGCTATATCGGCGATGTGGCAGTCAAAAGCCGGGGCACAAACCGATACACGGATGCGCATGGAAGGCTTTTCGTGCTGCTGCGGGACCCCATCGCCATTGCGCTGGCCAATGCCCTTAAACACATGGAGGTGGTTCGGCTCAACGAGGTCCTGGCTGATGACAGCCGGTATTTTCAGCAGGAATTAAGGGCCAAAAAAGGGGGGGAGATCGTGGGGGCGGATTTTGGATTAAGCGGCGTGATGCATCAGGTCCAGCAGGTAGCCAAACTGGACAACCCGGTCCTGCTGCTGGGTGAGACCGGTTGCGGCAAGGGTATGATTGCCGATACCATCCACAATCTTTCCCACCGGGCCGAGGGGCCGATGATTACTGTCAACTGCGGGACCATCCCGGGATCTTTGCTGGAGAGCGAGCTCTTTGGGCATGAAAAAGGGGCTTTTACCGGAGCTGAGCGGGAGAAGCGGGGACGTTTTGAACGGGGGCAGGGAGGGACTGTTTTCCTGGACGAAATCGGTGAGCTGTCGCTGCAGTTCCAGGTCAAACTTTTGCATGTGCTGCAGCACAGGGAGATAGAACGGGTCGGAGGCAGTCAGACCATTGCGTTGGATATCCGGATTGTGGCAGCAACCAACCGGGATTTGGCAGGCATGGTTCGCACCGGCGCTTTTCGGGAAGACTTGTGGTACCGGCTCAATGTCTTTCCGATCATGGTTCCCCCGTTGCGTCAGAGAAAAGAGGATATTCCGGCCCTGGTCCACCATTTCCTGAAACGTAAGGCCGCGGATTTAAAGCTCCCGTTCCGTCCCCGACTGCCGGCCGGGGCCCTGGACAGGCTCATGGCCCATGACTGGCCCGGAAATGTGCGCGAACTGGAAAATTTTGTGGAGCGGGCCCTGATTCAGTCTTCGGGAGAAGAACTGGCAATTGATTCCTTGTTGAGAAGTATCGGCCGATCACAGACTGCCGTGCCTTATAAGTCTTCAGACCCGGAAGGCCTTTTTCCATCCCTGGACTCCATATGCGCCCGCCATATCCGCAGGGCCCTCAGCCGGGCAAAGGGAAAAATCAGTGGTCCGGATGGCGCAGCTGAACTCCTGGGACTGCATCCCAACACCCTCAGGCAGCGGATGGACAAACTCGGGATTGCGTACAGGCGCGGGCATAACCGGAAGGGACAAAATTCTATTCCGCGACCCGGCCCCTGATTCTTTCAGGATCCCGGGAGATAAAGAATCGATTTGATATTGTTTCCCCGGATGATAATTAATAGGCTATACTCTTTTAC
This sequence comes from Desulfobacterales bacterium, assembly GCA_018399455.1. Lineage (GTDB taxonomy): Bacteria > Desulfobacterota > Desulfobacteria > Desulfobacterales > Desulfosalsimonadaceae > M55B175. The sequence continues at coordinate 2,847 of JAGYOT010000054.1, read as the reverse complement.
TGGACATCAGCTGTGGCAGAGCCGGTGTGAAAAAACCTATATCATACAAACAGAAAGGTGGCGGATGTATTTTAAACAGATTACAGTGCCCGGGCTTGGATGCAACTCTTACGTAATAGGCTGTCCCGGAGCGAGACAGGCCGTGGTTGTGGATCCGAAGCGCGACGTGCAGGATTACATGGACATCTCCCGCGATGAGGGCATGAAAATCACCCATATCATTGAAACCCACGTGCATGCCGACCATGTCAGCGGCAACCAGGAACTCCGCTCCCGCACCGGTGCTGATATCTGCTATAGCGAATACGCACCGGTGGAGTTTGACCATAAAAAGCTCAAAGAAGGCGATGTCATCGAGTTCGGCATGGTGAAGCTGGAGGTACTGTATACGCCCGGCCATACCCCCAATTCGTTGTCCCTTCTGGTAACGGACAAAGCCCGGGCGGATGAGCCCTGGATGATATTGACCGGAGATCTTCTGTTTGTCGGCGCCATCGGCCGGCCGGACCTGGCTGGCGAGGAGATTCTGGAAGAGCAGGTCAGAAACCTTTACGATTCCCTTTATGAGAAGCTTGGCCGCCTGCCGGGGCACCTCGAAGTCTATCCGGCCCATGGCCAGGGATCTCTCTGCGGCAAGGGCATGAGCGCCAAGACAAGCTCAACCCTTGGCTATGAGCAGCGGACCCAGAAGCTGCTGCGCCTGTCGGATTTTAAGGAGTTCCGTGACCAGGTCGTGGGTGCCTCGCCGGTGCGGCCCAAAAGCTTTACCCATATCATTAATACCAACATCAAGGGCGCTCCTCTTCTGGAGCGTTGTCCGATGGAGCAGATGCTCAATCCGGATCAGTTCGAGCTTATTCGCGGGCAGGGTGCAACCGTTATCGATACCAGAGGTGCCGCCGCTTTCGGGGGCTTTCATATCCCGGGCGCCCTTAATATTGGTTTTGAGAAGCAGATGGCCAACTGGATCGGTATGGTCGTCGATCCGACAGCCAATATCCTGCTGGTCGTTGATGATCGGGACAAATACGAGCAGATGACCACGGAACTTCATCGCATCGGCTATGATAATATTTTCGGCTACCTTGCCGGGGGGATGTCCGCCTGGATCACTCATGGGATGGCCATTGACGGTCTTTCCCCCATTTCAGTCCAGGAGTTAAAGAGCAAGATCGACAAGCGCGATTACGGGCATATCGTTGATGTGCGCACACCTGATGAACGCAGCAGCGGCTGGATTCCTGACTCCACGCATATCTCCATGACCGATATCCTTGCCGAAGGCCTGGATATGCCTGCGCACGAGGAGGTGATCCTGGTCTGCGGAACCGGCTACAGGGCCAATATTGTGGCCAGCCACTTAAAGCAGAGCGGATTCAGCCGGGTGCGCAGTCTGGCCGGCGGACTCACCGCCTGGATTAACGCCGGCTCCAAGCTTGCGGCCTGAACTCTCCAAAAAATTCGGATCACTCCGCTATCCCGGCTCCCTGCAGGTTTCCGTCCGGAACCATTCCGAGGGAGCCGGGTATTCTTTTTTCAATATACCTAACACAAGCCTGACCCCTTGACTTTGCCATCCCAAACCGCTTTTTACGAGTGCATCAAGCCTTAATCGCTCTTAGCAAAAGGCCATAGAAGGAATATAATTTTAAATTCAGGTTGTCTTCCATCTGAAGCATTGCCCATGGGGCGCAAAGATGTTGAGCCGTGCCGAATACCAGCGCCCTGAAATATTTCATTTCAATATCATCCCGAAAAGCACCGGAGTTTTTCCCATCTGAAAAAAATTGGCAGAGTTTGTCATCATGACCCTTCATGGCGTTAAATTGACTGGAAAGATAAAAGTTGGGGTTAGTGATAATATCCTTCAAGTATATCTTTGCCCATTGCCGGTTATTTTGTGCCCAATCAAGAAAATGCCATAGCAAATATTTTAATTTGGTTTCTGAATTAGTCGGGCAGATGGCTTCGTCGAAACTTTGAGTAAATTCTTTCATCCGGTGATCAAAAATGGAAAACAGAATATCCTCTTTATTTTTAAAATATTTATACAAAGTGCCGTCAGCAAGATCTGAAAGTCTCGCAATTTCTGAAATTTTCACATCATCAAAGGTTTTTTTTGAGAAAAGATTTTCTGCTGAAGCAAGGATTTTTTCTTTTTTGGTTAATTCGTCTGTGCTGGTCCTGGAATGGTTGCGCTTATCTGTTTTGATTGCAGAAGTAAACAAGCCCGCAATCTTGTGGAAATCATTTAAAAAGTCCAGGGGCTTTTCATAAATGATTTGACTCAAAAACAAATACTCTATCGTGCCAAGCAAAAAATCCTTAAACAGTATCATGTCGATATTGTTACGAAAAACCTGAAAGGCCACTCCTTCCTTACAAATATCGATTAAAATACATTCCAACCTTTTGTACAGCTTGTAGGCCTCTGAAAAATAGTAGGTTGGCATTGGCTGGATTTCAAGGATGAAAACCTTCATGTAATCTTGATGTTTTTGTGCCCACCATAAATAAACCCAGACGAATCGTCTTAGTTTCTCCTCCGGGCTTTTGATGCCTTGAAGCTGTTCTTCTAAAATTTCATATAATTCTCCTAAAAAGAAGATTGGGGTGCATAATAATATGCCTTCCTTGTTTTTAAAATGATTATAAATAGTTGCTTCAGAAAGGGCTGTGGCGCGTGATAATTCCCCGATCGTTGAAGCCTTATATCCTTTTTCAGCAAAGGTCGAGGTAGCCCCTTTGATGATGGCTGTCATTCTGTCTGTCAGAGAGTCTTTCATTAATTTGTTTATTTAAAAAATATAAAGTTTTACCAGAAAATTGTAAGGAGGCTAAGGTTTG